>DASXGC010000423.1:0-1795 GCA_036489235.1 Vicinamibacterales bacterium | reverse complement strand
CGATGGTGCCGATGGCGCCTTCACGACCGATGCTCACCGTTTCGACGCTCGTGCCTTCCTCCAACACGGCCATGAGCGAAACAATCCCATTTTGCAGAAAATACACTTGCTCGATCTTCTCGCCCGGCTGATGCAGCAAATCGCCGGGCAGCAGCAGCACCTCGCGCAGGTGGGGAGCAAGCAAGGCGAGATCGTCGGGGGCAAGGGCGGCAAGGAGCCCGTTGCGAATATGAGAATTTTGCACGGTTGTCATTGGCTCACTCCGGCTCCGGCAATTGCGCGCGGGTGTTCGACGACGTGGACGTATAAAAGTGCGCTCGCGGACATGCGCGTTCGGCCCGCGGGTGGTGCGGTATCCATCCTCAACTTTGAAATGCGGGGATCCGCGCTCGAGGACACTAGGAGCGTGGGACCCTAAGAGTCGGTACGGTTGCCGACGCCCAAAAGCACGTTTCAGAAACGCCGCTGGATGTCTTTGGTTCCCGACGACTTCGTTCGCCGGCCATGTGGAGAAGGCGCATCGATCTTGCGAAGCGTGGAAAGCGCCCTATGGAAAAAGCCCCGCCAGGGCGGGGCTCAAGTCGAGACGAAACGTGGGGATCGTCAGAAACCCACGTTGTCGGAGTCTGCAGCGAACGGTGTCGGAATTAGGACGGCGCCGGCGCCGGTTTGTGTCGGCAAGCGTACCGACGGTCCCGTGGAGTTCCATTAACCTCACGGCGTCGTCGGCCTCGGTTGCGAGGCGACGATGGGGAAGGCTGCCGGCTCCCGCCCTGCAACAGCTGCAAACACATCGGGAGCCATTGCCGTGCCGATCCGTCGCTTATTGGAAAATCATGTATTTGGACCGGAGGAGATCACGGTCCTCACCACCGCGTTCGAAGACACCTTGCGCGTGTTGCGCCTGGCCGATCGAACCGACCCCGCAACCGAGATCATCGCCAAGAAAATCATCGAGCTCGCCCAGCAAGGCGAGCGCGACCCCGTCCGTTTGCGCGAACGCGCGATTCAATTTCTGTCGCAATAGGCGTCGTGGTCGGCGGCAGTGTTGGGGTGAGCGAATTTCAACGTCCTTCGGTGAATGCAAGAAAAACCTGTGTTCGTTCGAGGCTTTTCCGCTACGTTCGGGTCGCGTCATGACGCGTAGGAACGACGGCGGATTGCGATGGCCAATTCAGGCTCGAGCGCGGGGCTCGCACTTGCGAGCCAACGTCATCTTTTCGAGATCCCGGACGACGTCGCGTTTCTAAACTGCGCCTACATATCGCCGCTGCCGAAAGTCTCGCTGAGCGCCGGTGATCGAGGGCTGCGGCGCAAGGCCCAGCCCTGGACCGTTGCAGCGGCCGATTTCTTTACGTCGAGCGAGATGGTGCGGAAATTGTTTGCCGACCTCATCAACGCCGACGCGGACGATGTCGCATTCGCTCCGGCGGTGTCCTACGGCATGGCGCAGGCGGCGCACAACATTCCAATCCGAAGGACGCAGCGCATCGTGACGCTGTCGGAACAGTTTCCATCCAACGTTTATCCGTGGATGGATCTGGCCGAGCGAACCGGGGCCGCTTTCGTCTCGGTACCGCGCCCCAGCGACGACGATTGGACGTCGGCGCTGCTCTCGTCCATCGATGGGTCGACCGGCATCGTAGCGGTGCCGCAGTGTCATTGGACCGACGGCGGGCTCATCGACCTCGAGGCGATCGCGGCTGCGTGTCGCCGCGTCGGCGCCGCCCTCTGCGTGGATGCCACCCAGTCGGTGGGCGCGCTGCCGCTCGACGTGAAGCGGGTCGATCCGGAT
>DASXGC010000410.1:0-10292 GCA_036489235.1 Vicinamibacterales bacterium | reverse complement strand
TGCGATCGTCAACGCCGAGAAGATGAGCGTCACGACATACGGATCGAGACGCGGGAACGCGGCGCTCCGGGAAACCGGTGGCAACGAATTCAGGCGGCCGATGCGTTCTGCTTCCAAGGCGATGAACGCGATTATAGTGATCCAATGAGGCTGACCCGTGGAATCGCCCGGCCGACCCGCGCTTTTTTCATCGCGCTCCTGATTGCGTGCGCGTCGGTGCCGGCAAGCGCACTCGCGCAGGATCGCTCGATCGCGGCGGTGCTCGACCTGCTCGATCGCGTTCGTGGATTTCATGCCACCGCGATTTCGCCTGACGGTCAGAGCGTGGCGTGGGTCGTCGATCAGCCCGAAGGCGGTACGGCCATCTACTGGCGTCATCTCACCACCGGTCCAGCCGCCGTTCGGTTACTCCAACCTGCCGTAGCGGCCGGCCAGAAAGCGACGGCTCACGACGAAGGCGATCTCGCGTGGTCCGAGGATGGCGCGAGCCTCGCGTTTCTCTCCGATCACGAAACACCCGGGCAAATGCAGGCATGTCGGATCCACATGCGGAATGGAGCCGAGTCGCGCGCTTCCGGTGGTGCCGATCTCGTCTGTACCCACACCCTGAAGGGTCAGGTCTCGCACCCGCTCTGGGCGAAGGACAGCCGACAGCTGGCGTTTCTCTACGTCGCCGGCTCGACGCAGGCGACCGGCGCGCTCGTTGCCTACAAACCGGACGCGGGCGTGGTCGGCGAGAACTTCGACGAACAGCGAATCGCCGTGATCGATTTCGAGGAAATTGCGCGCGGTGGATCGGTGCGCGAAGTCAGTCCCGCGAATCTCTATGTCTACGATTTCGATTGGTCGCCGGACGGCAAGGCGTTCGCGGCAGAGGCGGTGCAGGGATCGGGCACCAACAATTACTGGGTGGCGCAGCTCTACGCCATCAACGCCGATACCGGCGCCGCCACTTCGCTCTGGAAGCCACCGCTGCAACTGGCATGGCCGCGCTGGTCACCGGACGGAAAGTCGATCGCCGTGATTCACGGCATCATGAGCGACGAAGGCCAGAACGGCGGCGACATATTCATCGTTCCATCCGCCGGCGGCGCCGCGAAGAACATCACGCCGAATCTCGCCGGCTCCGCGCGCGCGCTCGAGTGGCGGCCGGATGGCCGGCTGCTGTTTCAGGAGTACGTAGACGGCAACACCGCCTTCGTGACGGTCGCCGCGACCGGCGGCGAACGCAAGACGCTGTGGAGCGGTCCGCAGCAGCTTACGGACCTGTCCGTCGCCGCTCATCTCGACAGCGCCGCCGCCGTGGTGCAGTCGTTTGCCGCCGCACCGGAGATCTTCGCCGGCCCGATCGATGCGATGAAGCCGATCACCTCGGTCAACGCCGACATCAAACCCGACTGGGGCGAAGGCAAGAGTCTGCATTGGACGAGCGATAAATACCGCGTACAGGGCTGGCTGCTGTATCCCGCCAACTACGATCCGTCGAAGAAATATCCGATGGTGGTGTCGGTGCACGGCGGACCCTCGGCCGCAGCCTTTCCGCAATGGCCGACGAGATGGAACGCGGTGCTGCCGGCGCGCGGCTACTTCGTGCTGCTGCCCAATCCGCGCGGCAGCTACGGCAACGGCGAAGCGTTCACCCAGGCGAACGTCAACGACTTCGGCTACGGCGACTTGCGTGACATCGAAGCCGGCGTGGACGCGGCGATCAAGGCTGCGCCGATCGATCCGTCCCGCGTCGGCATCATCGGCTGGAGCTACGGCGGCTACATGACGATGTGGGCGATCACGCAGTCGACCAGGTTTCACGCCGCCGTCGCCGGCGCCGGCATCGTCAACTGGCAGAGTTATTACGGCCAGAACAAGATCGACACCTGGATGTTGCCGTTCTTCGGCGCCTCGGTCTACGACAAACCCGAGGCGTACTCACGGTCGTCGCCGATAACGTTCATCAAGAAGGCGAAGACACCGACGCTCGTCCTGCTCGGCGATCGCGATTCAGAGGTGCCGACGCCGCAGGGTTACGAGTTCTGGCATGCGCTGAAAGCGCTGAACGTGCCGACCGAGCTGGTGATCTATCCCGATGAAGGACACGCGATTCTGAAGCCCGAGCATCAGCGTGATATCCAGGAACGCCTGGTCGCCTGGTTCGATCGTTATTTGACGCGCTGAAGCCGTGACGCGCGTTCGGTGGCGATTTCGTCGAGGATGATCGACAGGATCGCCGCGGTTGGAATCGCCAGGATTGCGCCGATCAGGCCGTGCACCGAGCCGCCCACGAGCAGCGCCACCATCACCGCGACCGGGCTGACGCCGACGCGGCGCTCCATGATCTTCGGGACCAGCACGTTCGCCTCGAGCTGGTGCAGGACGAGGAAATAGCCGCCGACGATCAACGCCAGTTTCGGTGAGACGCTGATCGCGACCGCCACTGCGGTGACGCCGCCGATGATCGGCCCGATGATTGGAATGGTCTCGCCGATGGCCGCGATCAGGGCGATGACGTAGAAGTACGGGACCTTCATCAATCCCAGGCCGATGGCGGCGAACGTGCCCATGACGCCGGCCAGGAGCAACTGCGCGCCCAGCCATGCGCTCACCTTCTGCACCGCTTCCTTTACCGCGGTGGCGACGTCGCCGCGGCGCCCGGCTGGAATGAATCGCGCCAGGTATTCGAACATGGCCTCTGATTCGACCGACAGATAGAAGCTGAGAATCAGGATTGTGATCAGCGCGAACACGCTGCTGATGACGCTCGATACCGCGATCAGCACGGTACCGACCGCGTCTGATCCCGCTCCGGATGGCGCCTGCGATACGGCTTCCGCAAGGGTAATGCTGCGCGCCATCAGTCCGTGTTCGATCAGGAATCCCTGGAGGCGGTTCAATTCGTCAGGCAGCTTTCGCCACAGGGCGCTGGCCTGCGTGACCAGGGGTGGAACGATCAGCAGACCAAGAACGGTCATGACGCCGATGACGCCGAGATAGATGGCGAGGATGGCCAGCCAGCGTGGCAGCCGGAAGCGTCTGTGACTCCCGCGCGATGGACGCTCGAGCAGCCGCACCAGCGGCGAGATGCCCATCGCGAGCAGCGCGCTGACGTAAATCAGCAGCAGCGCGTCGCGGGCGACCCACAGAACCGCGATCAGGATCGCGGCGCCGGCGACCGTGAGCACGGTCTGGAACATGCGCCGCGAGAAGTCACGATGTTCGGACACGGGCTGGCTACCCGCTATTGCAGATACTGTGCCGTGAACTGGGCCATCAGATCGTAAATCGTGTTCAGCTCGTCGAGCGACGCCAGGAACACGATCCGCAGGAATCCCCGATCGGCAGGAAGGCCGAAGCCGGAGCCGTACACGCACAGCACGCCGGTCGCGTGCAACAAGCCCCTGACGTAATCCTCGTCGGTCTTGCCTTTCGGCAGCGTCACTTGCGGCATGGCGTAGAACGCCGCCGTTGGTGCAACGCAGCTGACGCCTGGCATCGCGCAGAGCCGCGAGACGGTGAGGTCGGCGCGTGCTTTCAGCGCTTGCCGGAAGGAGACCTGATGCGATCGGTCGCCGTCGATTGCCGGCGCGATCGCGTACTGCATCGGCACGACGCTGCAGAGCCGGCCGTCAGTCAGCTTTCGCACTGCTGTCACGACCGCATCCAGCCGCGGCGAGCGGCCGATTGCCATCCAGCCGGTGCGCCACCCGGGCGCGAGATACGCCTTCGACAGGCTGGAGAACGAAATGATCGGCGCGTCCGGATCGAGCAGACCGTAGGGCGGGATGGCGCCGGCGAAGCCCAGATCGCCATAGACCTCGTCGGCGAGGACGAGCAGTCCGTGCCGTTCGGCGAACTCGAGCAGCGCCCGACGCGTTGCCGCCGGGTAGACCGCGCCGGTGGGGTTGTTCGGATCGATCACGACCAGCGCGCGGGTGGCCGGCGTCACAAGCTCTTTCAGATGATCGAGATCCGGCATCCATCCGGCCGAGGGGTCGAGCCGGTAGTACTGCGCTTTGGCGTCGAGTTTGGCGAGGACCGCCGGATAGAGTGGGTAAGTCGGCATCGGCAGCAGCACTTCGCTGCCGGCGTCGAGGATGGCGCTGAGCGCGAGCTCGATACCTTCTGACGTGCCGGCCGTGACGAACACGCGATCGGCCGAGACCGGGAAACCATTCGCCGTGTATTCCCTGGCGACAGCCTCGCGCGCGGCTGGAATGCCGGCGGACGGTCCATAATTACTGATCCCATCGCGGAGCGCGTGCGCCACCGCCTCGACCAGGTGCGGCGGGGTCTTGAACCCGAACGCGACCGGATCGCCGATATTCAGATATCGAACCGTCGTGCCGGCCGCCTCAACCTTTTGGGCTTCCGCGACGATATTGCGGATAGCGTAAGTAAAGCGGTCAACGCGACCGGCGGTCTGGATGGGTGCAGCGGATTTCGTGGAGCTCACTGCCGGATCTTACCCGAGCGCGCGTCGGTAGATCTTACGCAGTAGCTACCCGGCTGTTAACCACCAATTTGAGTAAGTATTACTCGATTAACGGCTCAGCGCGTCAGCGCCAAAGCTGAGTCCGTTCCGATAAACACCTACAAGACAGAGACTTAACATATATGGCAAGGAACTTGGACCTAAGGATGCCGATGGCGCGCGGCAAGCTCATCATCGGCGCAACGCTGCTGACGGCAGCATTTGGCCTAAACGGGCTCGAGGCACTGGACCGCGTCCCGCAGGATCCCGCCCCGGTGTTCAAGGGTGGCGTCGACATGGTGCGGGTTGCCGCCATCGTGCGCGACCACAAGGGGCATTTCGTTCAGGACCTGACGATGCGCGACTTCGAAATTCTCGATTCCGGGAGCCCGCGCGCCATCACTGACTTCCGTGCCGATCAGGTCGGCGTCAGCGTCGCCCTGTTGTTCGACATCAGCGGCAGCATGGAAGGGCATCTGCCGAACGCCCGAGAGGCAGCGACCCACGTTCTGAGCTGGACCGATCCAGCGCGCGACGAGGCTGCTGTCTTCACGTTCGACACGCATCTCGACGAACGCGTGCCGTTCACCACTGGCCTTCGGGCGCTGCCGGATTCGTTCACCGGGGTCGTGCCGTTCGGCGAAACCTCGCTGCACGACGCGATTGCGGCTACCGCGCGGATGGCCGGCAAGCGGGAAGGACGCCGCCGCGCGGTGGTCGTGCTCACCGACGGAGCCGACAACGCGAGCCGTCTGAAGCCATCCGAAGTCTCGGCCATCGCCAGCGAGATCGACGTGCCGGTCTATATCTTCGGCATCGTTCCATCGATTGACAATCCGTCCGCCGATACCGCTACCAGTTCGATCGAGCGTTCAGCATTCGCCGGTCCGCTTTCGGATCTCGCCACCTGGACCGGCGGTCACGTGTTCGTGGCGAGCACGCCGGGGCAACGCAGCGCCGCGGCGAGGCAAATCATCGACGAGCTGCGACATCAGTACCTCATCGCGTTCGAATCGAGCGGCCATCCGGGCTGGCATTCGCTCGTCGTTCGGGCGCGCAACAAAGACCTCACTGTACGCGCCCGGAGTGGGTATATCGCGGGGCAATCAAGCCCGACTCTGCCTTAGGAGGATCGCACCATGTTCCGTAAGTTTCTCATCGCCGTTCCCATCGCCGTTTTCGCCATCGGTGGCTCGACCGCTTGCGCCACCAAGAAATTCGTTCGCACCAGTGTGGGTGAGGTGAACGATAAGGTCGATTCACAGGGTCGCGCCATCGAAGAGACGCAGGAGCGGACCCGCAAGAACGAGGGCCGCATCAACGACGTCGACCAGAAGGCGCAGGCGGCGGCTCAGTCCGCCCAGGCGGCCAACTCGGCGGCTGCGTCTGCTCACTCGGCGGCTGACGCGGTTGGCGCCGACGCCAATTCGAAGTTCGACACCATCGACAAGACCAGCAAGCGGCTGGTCTACGAAGTGGTGCTGAGCGAAGACCAGGGCAACTTCAAGTTCGGCAAGACCATTTTGCCGGACGAGGCCAAGGCGAAGATCGACGAGATGGTCTCGCAATTGAAGCAGGACCCGAAGAACATCTATCTCGAAATCGCGGGCTACACGGACAACGTCGGCGACAAGACGACCAACCAGAAGGTCGGTCTCGAGCGCGCCGAGTCGGTGAAGCGCTACCTCTACGAGCAGTACCAGATTCCGCTGCACAAAATGAACGTCATCAGCTACGGAATGGAAAACCCGGTCGCGCCGAACAAGACCAAGGCCGGCCGCGCGCAGAACCGCCGCGTCGTGATCAAGGTTCTGGCGTAATCGATCGCCAAGCATCCAGGGCCTGCAATCGGAAGAGATCCGATTGCAGGCCCCTTTTTTCGCAGTTCGTACCAGGCCGAGCAAGCTCGGCCCCTACGCGGTTCATCGCACCTCGCACCCGCACCTCGCATCCCGCACCCGCACGTCGCCCCCCGCACCGGTACGTCCCAATTCTGCTAACCTCTTCCCATGATCCGAACCGAGCTCTCTTTCCGCCTGCCGAACAGCCCTGGCGCTCTCGCCGGCGTCTGCCGGCTCCTGTCGGACCAGCGCGTGAACGTCCTGGCAATGGCGCTCGAGTCTGGCGGCCAGGTGCGGATGGTGGTGGACAACCACGTACACGCGGCGGCGACGCTGCGCGACCATCACCACCAGGTAACCGAGCGCGAGGTGATCGTCACCATGGTGCCCAATGCGCCCGGGGCGCTCGCACCGACGCTGAAGCTGGTCAGCGATGCACGCATCAACCTGGAGTACGCCTACGGCGGCGGCTCAGACGGCGGTCCGACAGCGGCCATCGTGCTCGGCGTCGATGATGCGCAACGCGCGGCGGCCGCGGCGGGCGTGTAGTGCGGTTGTACGTCGAGACGATGGATGCGGTCGTGGTCGAAGTCGCGGCTGACGGCCGCGTGCGTCTCGAGAACGAAGACTGGTCCTCGCCGTCGTTACAGGAGCGCCGCGCCATCCTCCACGCGGCCACTGACGCGGTCGAAGAGCTCAACGAGCTGATCGACATCCTGCAGGCGTGAGCACGAAGCGCTTTCTCGCCGGGACCCTGGTCCTCTTCACGGTTCTGACCGCGGTCATGACTTACCCACAGGTCTTCCGGATGATGGACGGTGTCCACGACCCCGGCGATCCACTGCTCAACACCTGGGTACTCAGCTGGATCGCACATCAACTGCCGCACGCGCCGGCGCGGTTGTTCGACACCAACATGTTCTACCCCGAGCGCAACACCCTGGCGTATGCAGAGCTGCTGCTGGTTCCAGGAATCGTGATGGCGCCGCTGTTCTGGATCGGTGCCGCGCCGATTCTGATCTACAACCTGGTGTTTCTGTCGGGCTTCGCGCTGTCCGGCGTCGGCGTCGCGTTGCTGGTGCGGCGGCTGACCGGCCACAACGGGGCGGCGATTCTTGGCGGCATCGTGTTCGCCTTCGCGCCCTACCGCATCGATCACTACGCGCACTTGCAGCTGCAGCAGACGCAGTTCATCCCGCTCGCACTCTGGGCGTTTCACCGGCTGCTCGATCGCGGAACCATCCGTGACGGCGCCCTGTTCGGCGCGTTCGTGACAGGTCAGCTCGTGACGTGTCTGTACTACGGCCTGTTTCTGATTCCGTATTTGATGGTGGTGTGCGGCACGATGTTCATCGCCCGGTGGAGGGTGGCGCCACAGCGGTTGGCGGCGCTGGCGACCGCGGCGGCGATCGTGCTGGTGGCGACGCTGCCGATCGCCCGGGCGTATCTGTCGGCGCGAAAAGTCGTCGGCGAACGTGGCATCGGCGAAGTGGCGGCCGGCAGTGCGACCTGGCGCAACTACCTGGCGCCATCGGAGGACAACGCGCTTTACGGCGTCATGTTCGCGCCGTTCATGGACCCCGAACGCCGGCTGTTCCCAGGGTTCGTGGCGGTCGCCCTTGCTGTCGTGGCGCTGTGGCCACCGATCTCGGTTCCGCGCCTGGCCTACGGGTTGGGGTTGTTGTTGGCGTTCGACCTGTCGCTCGGCTTGAACGGCTTGCTGTACGGTGTTCTATACGAATACGCGCTGCCGTTCCGCGCGCTTCGGATCCCGGCGCGAATGGGGATCATGGTCTCGTTTTCGCTGGCCGTCCTGGTCGGCTACGCCACAGCCCGCATCGCCGGCTGGATTCGCGCGCCGCGGGCGCGGGTCGCGGCGCTCAGCCTGATCGGCGTGTTGCTGCTTGCCGAGTACGCATCGAAGCCCCTCAAGCTATGGTCGGCGCCGCGAGTGCCTCCGCAGGCATATGCCGACATCATGCGAGACGCCGGTGGAGAGGACGCGCCGACATCGGTGCTGTTCGAGTTCCCAACCGGTTCACTCGAGGATCCGGTCTATCTGTATTACTCGACGTTTCACTGGCAGTATCTCGTCAACGGCTACAGCGGTTTCTCGCCGCCGTCGTATCGGTCGGTGTTCAACGCGATGCAGACGTTTCCCGATGACGGTTCGATCGGATCGATGCGTGAGCATCACACGCGGTACCTGGTGGTGCACGGCGAGTTTCTGTACGGAGCGCGCTACGAGCTGCTCTCGGCCGAATTGGATCGCCGGCCCGACCTGACGCTGATCTCACGCCATCCGTGGCAGATCGAGGACAAGCACTCCGAAATCAGCGTCTACCGTGTCGCTTATCCTTAGGCCGTCGCGGACGGGTTCTTCACCAGATCCTGAATCGCCTCGGCGAACGTATCGACCTCGCCGAGCGTGGTGTAGACGTTCGGCGTCACCCGCAGACCCTGGTAGTCGTCGCGTTTGATCGACGCGGTGATGATGCGGTACTTGGCCCAGAGATAGTTGTAGGCCTTCGGCGCATCAACGCTCGCGAGGCTGACGTTGAAGAGTCCCCAGGCCTGGTTCGGCTCGCGGCTGTTCAGGATCTTCACGCCCGGCAGCTTGTCCACCCTGGACGCCCAGCGTTCGTTCAGGTAGCGCAGGCGCGCCGCCTTCCGCTCGGTGCCGATCGCCTGATGAAACACCAGTGCTTCGGCAATCGCGTTGTGGTTCGCGGCCGGATGCGTGCCGATCTCCTCGAACTTGCGGATGTTGTCGGCGCGACTGGCCGCGGCCGGCGTCAGCGGCCACACTTTCTCGATGTTCTCCCGGCGCATGTAGAGGAAGCCGGTGCCGACCGGCGCCAGCATCCACTTGTGCAGCGAGCAGCCGTAGTAGTCGCACTCGAGGTCGGACACCTTGAACGGGAAATGCGCGAACGCGTGAGCGCCGTCCACGATCGTCTGGATGCCGCGAGCGCGCGCCATGCGCGCGATATCACGCACGGGAAACAGCTGACCGGTCAGGTTGGTGATGTGGCAGATGTGGATGACTTTGGTCTTCGGGGTGATCGCGCGGGAAATCGCATCGGTCAGTTGAGACAAGTCGGTTGTCGGCACCGGAAACTTGATCTTGGTGACCGCGATCTTGTCGCGGCGCACGCGCTGATCCCAGGTGTCGAGCATCCGGCCGTAGTCCTGATCGGTGGTGACGACGTGATCGCCCGGTTTGAGGTCGATGCCGAGCTGCACGATCTGCAGACCTTCGCTGGCGTTCCGGGTGATCGCGAGCTCCTCCATGTCGCAGCCCACTTCGAGCGCGAGCTTGCGGCGCACCTGCTCGACGTTCGGTTCGAGCTGACCCCACATGAAATGAATCGGCGCCTGGTTGGACTCGTCGAGGTAGCGCTTCAGCGCCTCGTGCACGACGCGCGGACTGGGACAGGTGTAGCCGTTGTTCAGGTTGATGATGGTGCGATCGAGCGTGAAGGCCTGCTGGATTTCGCGCCAGTAGTCCTCGTCGGCAGCCACCTCCGCCGCGCTTCGATGCGCGACATCCGCACTGGCCGAGACCACCCGCTCGAACCAGCCGGTATTCATCCGGGCCCCGACCACTCCCAGGACGCCCGCCGGTACGACTTGCCGCAGGAAGTCACGTCTCGCACGCATGTCAGCCTCCATAACCAGCTCCGCCTGTCCCGAGCCGCTATTATTCACCCGCGGGCAAGCGCGACGCGCAGGAATTTACGTGGTGCTACCCGTTCGCCATCTTGACGAGCACCGTGCCGAGCGCGGCGTAGTCGAGATCGGCGCCGCCTGATGCGACCAGCGCGTTGATCAGCTGCGTCACAATCGCGGTCGCAGGTATCGCGACCGCATTTGCCGCTGCGGCTTCGTTCGCGATCCGCAGATCCTTCTGATACAGGCGCGCGCGGAAACCCGGCTTGTAGTTGTCCACCAGCATCCGCTCGCCATGGACTTCGAGCACGCGG
>DASXGC010000399.1:0-2259 GCA_036489235.1 Vicinamibacterales bacterium | reverse complement strand
GTCATCGCGGTGCTAAACTGACGCCAACGAAGATGCCCGACCAGCACGAACCGCGGCTGAGATTCCTGCGGCGGACAAGCGACCGCCCGCGCAACCGCCTGCGCCGCGGCGTCTACCTGTTGCCCAGCCTGCTGACCATGGGCAACATGTTCTGCGGCTACGCGTGCGTGGTCTACGCGATGCGCGGCGAGTACGAGACCGCGGCGCCGTTCATCGGCTTCGCCGTCGTGCTGGACATGCTCGATGGCCGCATCGCCCGTCTCACCGGCACCACCAGCGAGTTCGGCGTCGAGTTCGACTCGATGGCCGACATCATTTCGTTCGGTATCGCGCCGGCGATCCTGTCGTTCGCGTGGGGCCTTTCTGCTCTGGGACGGCTCGGCTGGGCCGCCGGCTTCATGTTCGTTGCCGCTGCGGCGATGCGACTGGCGCGCTTCAATATCCAGAGCGCCTCCGGCGGTGACAAGCGGTACTTCGTCGGGATGCCGAGTCCCGCCGCGGCGTCTGTGCCTGCAGCAACGGTGTTCGCGTTTCCGCTCGGGCTCTACGACTACCGTTATGCGGTGCCGGCGCTTGCGATGGTGCTGGTTCCCGCCGCGCTGATGGTCAGCACCATCCGTTTTCGCAGCTTCAAGACCATCGACACCCAGAAACGCCGGCCCTATACCATCCTCATCTTTATCGCCGCCGGCATCGTCGCGATCGCCACGCATCCGCAGATCACGCTGTTCGTCATCGCGTATAGCTACCTGTCTTCTGCGTTCATCGGGATGGCGATCACGCGCTTCAAGCGCGGGACGGCGGTCACGAGTTCAGCGTCAACGAGTGGGCCGGCGTCAGCGGAGCAGCCGCCGGCGGATCGACTCGATTCCGCAGCACGGTAGGCCAGACGCACCGCCGAGTGCGAAGAATTCTGAATCACACTGGAAGCGTCATCGTCACGGTGGTGCCAACGCCCCGCTGACTCTGGACGTTGATGGCGCCGCCGTTCAGCTCGGTATTGCGCTTCGCGATGGTGAGGCCGAGACCGGTGCCGGTGGCTTTGGTCGAGAAATACGGCTCAAAGATCCGGTTCAGCGCTTCCTGATCCATTCCAACGCCCGTGTCGGTGGTCTCCACTGCGATCGACCGCCGGTCGGCGTCAACCCGCTCGCGCGCCACAATCGAGAGATGTCCGCGTCCGGGCATTGCGTGCAGCGCATTTTCCATGACGTTGGTCAACGCACGCGCGAACAACGTCCGATCGATGTGGACGATTGGCAGGTGCGCCGGCGCGTCCACCTCGATCGAGATTCGATCGACCAAGCCAGTGCGGTACGGTTCGACCACTTCCTCGAGCAGCTCCGGCAGCTGCGTCGGCTCCGGCCGCGGCGTCGGAGACGAAGCAAAGCTCGAGAACTCGGTCGAAATCTGCCGCAGCAGCTTGACCTGCGTCAGGATCGCATTGACGCAGTCATCGAGCACCGGCGAGAGCGGCCTGCCGCGGTCGAGGTTGACGCGCCGCGCATGTTCGGCCGACAGCTGAATCGGCGTCAGCGGGTTCTTGATGTCGTGCGCGACCTGGCGAGCCATGTCGGCCCACGCCTCGAGGCGCTGGGTACGTTCGAGCTCGCTGCGCTGCCGTTTCAGGTCAGCGGCCATCTGATTGAAGTCCTCGACCAGGCGCCGCAGCTCGTCCGATGACGTGGCAGCGATCCGTGCGTCGAGGTCGCCTCGCGCGATGCGACGCGTCGCGCGGGTCAGCCGGTTCACGGGGTCGGCAATCCGCTCGGCCATCCAGTACCCCAGCCCGGCGCCAAGCAGACTGAACAGCACGAAGCCGGCCAGAACGCGTCGATTGAGCTCGTCGATCTGCTGTTCGATCTCCTGCTGGCGATTGCGCAGCGGCACGGTGACGATGCCATCGTGTCCGCTGGCTCGGACTGGCGCGGCGGCAACACGATAGGGCAGCCCGCTCATTTCCTCCTCGCCAACGAACGTCGGCAGGCGCTCGAGGATGATCGCGCGATAGACGTCGGCGGGCGTGCGCTGCGAGAGCAACCGGGAATAGAACAGATCGCGCGCGCTGGTTGCCTGGAGTCTCGACCGATCGAACAGGTTGACGTCCTCGTCGATCGCGCGGCGCACCAGCACCAGAATCTGATCGTCAATCGCGCCAACGACGCCGCTGCCGCGCTGCTGCAGGGTCGCATAGTCTTCGACCAGGCGCTGCGCGGTGGTCACGGTTCTCGCCGCGGCGTCTTCGGCGCCCGCCACCAG
>DASXGC010000389.1:0-15624 GCA_036489235.1 Vicinamibacterales bacterium | reverse complement strand
ACCCTTCACATCAACGTACCCGAACCGAACTTCGTCGACGCGCTCGGATCACCCGCCGCCGCAAACCAGCTCGCGATGGTCAAGACCCTGCTCGCCGGTGCCAGGGTGCTGCTCGCCGTCGAGCCCAACGGCCCGGTGGTTAAGACCAGCAGCCCGTGGGTCGAAGGCCAGCGCGTGACACTGCTCGAGATCGATCTCGACAAGGTGCTGGGCGACGACACCCTGGTACCGCGCCTACAGGCGGCGAAAACGTCCGACGAGGCGAAGGCGATCATCAAGACGGCGCCAGGACTGAAGATCAACCTCGATCGCGAGATCACCGTCGAGTTCACGCCAGCGAAATGATCTCGGTGTCGGCGACGCCGTTGCGAATGGTGATTCGCGCGACGCTCGGCCGCACGTCAAACCGGCGCGGGCCCGCCGCTCCGGGATTGAGCGCCACCCGGCCGCTTCCATCCCGTTCGATCAGCGCCTGGTGCGTGTGTCCGAACACCACGATGTCGCTTCGGTATTTCGTGAGCGCGAGCGCCGCGGTCGGCCGGCCCAATTCGTGGCCATGGCTCACGTGAATGGTCACGCCGCCGATCGTCACCACCCGTTCGCGCGCCAGTGCAGGATCGTGCGAGTCATCGACGTTGCCGTAGACGGCGTCAACCGGGGCGATCGCCGACAGCGCCGCGAGCACCGCCGCTCCGCCGACGTCTCCGGCGTGGAGAATGCGATCGACGCCCGCAAACACCGTCGAGACCTCTGGCCGCAGCAAGCCGTGCGTGTCCGAGATCACGCCGACCACGTATACTTCGTGGTCCATGTCGGACCGATTGTTCACGCCGCGCTTCTTCGTCATGTGCGGGTTTACCTTTACGGTGTTCCTGTCGGCGTTCCAGTTGCTGCCCACCGCGCCGTACCGAATCCAGGCGCTTGGCGGCAGCACGTTTGCCGCGGGGCTGTTTCTCGGCCTGCTCACCTACGCGTCGGCGCTGTCGGCGCCGTTGACCGGCGTCATCAGCGACCGCATCGGGCGCCGCCGTACCTTGATCATCGCCAGCGTCGTCATCCTGCTCTGCGCCGGCGGCTATGCGATGACCAGCAGCTACGTCGTGATGCTGACGCTGGTCATCGTCCACGGCGTGTTCTGGTCGGGCCTGCTGTCCGCCTCCGCCGCCTACCTCACCAACCTGCTGCCGGACACACGCCGGGCCGAAGGCATCGGCTACTGGGGGATGTCGAGCATCGCCGCGATCGCGGTCGCGCCTCCAATCGCATTCTGGATCATGCAGCGCGGCGGCTGGCTGTGGATCTGCGGCTCCTGCGCCAGTCTCAACGTGCTCATGGGGATCATCGCCTTCGCGTTGCCAGACGATACGCCGCTCGCGCGTCAGTTGACGCTGCCGCTGGGACGGGTCGGCTGGATGCCGACATGGAGCCGGACCCTGATCGAATGGCGGATCCTCGCCCTGGCGTTCACCCTGTTCCTGTGTTCCTTCGGCTACGGCGCGATCACGAGCTTCAGCGCGATGTATGCCGACGCCTTTCACATCTCGCCGAGAAGTGTGTACCTGACCACGCTCGCGATCGTCATTCTCGTGACGCGTCCGCTGTCGGCGCCGCTGGCTGATCGGATCGGCTATCGGCGGGTGCTGATGCCGTGCCTGGCGCTGGTCGCGATTGGCCTGACCACGTTCGCGGCGGGGTCAACGCTGGCGACCCAGTTGATTTCGGCGATTACGTTCGGCGCCGGATTCGGCACTGCGTATCCCGTGTTCGTGGCCCACGTGTTGACCGACGTCAGCCCGGTCAGGAGGGGCGCGGCCTTTGGTGCGATCCTCGCCGCGTTTGACACCGGCATCGGCACCGGCTCGACCATCGTCGGCTGGCTGATCGAGCACATTGGATTCCCCGCGGCGTTTGGCGTCGCGGCGGCGCTCTCGGTCTGCTCGCTTCCCTACTTCGTCGTGGCTGAGCGCAGGCTGCGGTAGTTACGGAGCGCGGGCGTCGAGAACGCGACCCAGGCGGTTGCGATCAAACAACCGATGCCGCCGCTGATCACGGAAAACGGCGCGCCGAGCCAGTTGGCCACGGTGCCGGCCTCGAGCTCGCCGAGTTGCGGACCGCCCATGAAGAACACCATGTTGACGCCGGTCATGCGTCCACGCAGCCGGTCAGGGGTCTCGAGCTGGCGGACGATGTTCCGAATCACCATGCTCACGGTGTCGGTGGCGCCGGTCAGGGCGAGGCAGACGAACGTCACCCAGAACGAGCGCGAGATGCCGAACACGACGGTCGCGAGTCCGTAGCCGGCCACAGCCCATAGCAGGGTCGGGCCGCGCCGCTCGATCCGATCGGTGATGCCGACCATGACGGCGCTGGCCACCAGCGCGCCGACGGCCGGCGCCGCGTACAACCAACCGTAGCCCCGGGCGCCGATCTGCAGGATGTCCTGCGCGAAGATCGGCAGCAATGCGGTGGCCGACGAGAAAAACGTCGCGAAGAAATCGAGCAGCATCGTCGATCGAATCAGCGGCGACGCAAACACGAAGCGGAGCCCTTCGAGCGCCGCGGTCAACGACACGTCGTCTCGCGATCCCCCCTCCGACGCCGGGCGGGCCGGCACGTCACGCATCATCAACAGCGCGAGGATCACGAAGGAAAACGAAATCGCGTTAGCGACGTAGACCCAGCCGACGCCGGAAGCCGCGATCATCACGCCACCAAGCGACGGCCCGACCACCGACGCGGTCTGGAACATGATGGCGTTGAGGCTGATCGCGTTCGGCAGATCTTCCCGCGGAACCAGCGTCGGCACCAGCGCACCGCGCGCCGGCAGATCGAACGCGCCGACCGCCGCGCCGAGGGCGGCGAGCACGTACACCGGCCAGACGTGGGTCAGGCCGCGAAAGGTCAGCACTGCCAGCGTCAGCGCGACAAACGTCGCGCAGACCTGAGTGCAGAGCAACAGCTTGCGCCGGTCCCATGCGTCGGCAACGACTCCGCTGAGCATCGAGAAGAACGCGACCGGCACGACTCGGACCAGTCCGACCATGCCGAGCGCGAGGCCTTTGCGTTCGGGCACCAGCAGCGAGACGTGCCATAACAGCGCGGCGTTCTGCATCATCGAGCCGGTGAACGACACCATCAGGCCGATCCAGATCAGCCGGAAGTTGCGGTGCCGCAGCGCGACGAAGGACTGGCGGGAGAACAAGGTCAGCGGTGACCGAGGGTCGCGTGCGGTTGATAAGGCGCTTCGAGAAACGCCATCTCGTCGGCCTCGAGCCTGAGACTGAGCGCTGCAACGGCCTCGTCGAGATGCGGCGGTTTCGAAGCACCGATGATCGGAGCGGTGACGCCGGGCTTCGCGAGCATCCAGGCCAGAGCGATCTGGGTCGGCTTGACACCTCGCCGCGCCGCCAGTTCCCCGGCGCGATCGGCTATCGTGAAGTCGGCGTCGCTGTAATACAGCGCGTGGGCGAAATCGTCGGTTTTGGCGCGGGCGGTGTCACCGCGCTCGGCGCCGCGCCGATTGCCTGCCAGAAACCCGCGAGCCAGCGGACTCCACGGGATCACGCCCACACCCTGGTCGAGACAGAGCGGCAGCATCTCGCGCTCCTCTTCCCGGTATACCAGGTTGTAATGGTTCTGCATCGACACGAAGCGCGTCCAGCCGTGCGCATCCGCCACGGCGAGCATCTTCATGAACTGCCAGGCGAACATGCTCGACGCGCCGAGATACCGGACCTTCCCCGACCTGACGATGTCGTGGAGCGCTTCGAGCGTTTCCTCGATTGGCGTCTGGTAGTCGAAACGGTGAATCTGGTACAGGTCGACGTAGTCGGTGCCCAGCCGCGCCAGCGACGCGTCGATCGCTTCAAAGAGGTGTTTGCGCGACAGACCCTGGTTGTTGGGGCCGTCGGTGACGCCGTAGAACGCCTTGGTGGCGATGACGACCTGATCGCGCTTGGTGAAATCCTTCAGCGCCCGGCCGAGCACCTGCTCGCTGACACCGCGTGAGTACATGTCCGCGGTGTCGAAGAAGTTGATGCCGTGGTCGAGCGCCCGCGCGATGAACGGACGGCTCGCGGCCTCGTCGAGCACCCACGGCCGCCACTCCGGCGTGCCGTAGGTCATGGTACCGAGACAAATCCGTGAGACCTTGAGCCCGGTATTGCCAAGCCGAACGTAGTCCATGGCTCGTGTCTTATTTCACGCCGAGCAGTTCCACGTCGAACAGCAACGTGGCGTTCGGCGGAATCGCTCCGCCCGCGCCGCGCGAGCCGTAACCGAGTTCGGACGGGATGACCAGCGTCCGCGTGCCGCCAATCTTCATCCCCGCCACGCCCTGATCCCAGCCGCTAATCACCTGTCGGGCGCCGAGCTTGAACTCGAACGGCTCGCCGTGATCCTTCGAGCTGTCGAACTTCTTGCCTCTGTGATCCGCGACCTTTGGGTCATATAGCCAGCCGGTGTAGTGCACCGTCACGGTTTTGCCGGCAGTAGCGGCGGTACCGGTGCCGACCTTGCCGTCAGTAATCTGGAGGCTTGTGATGTTGTCCATACGCTCAATCCTGAAAATGATTCGATGACTAGATTACTAGATTACGCCGTCAGGACCAGTTTCCCGATGTGGGTGCCGGCGTCCATCACCCGGTGCGCAGCGGAGGCATTGCGCAGCGGAAACGTCGCGTGGATCAACGGCCGGACCGTCCCGGCCTCGAGCAGCGGCCAGACGTGCTCACGAACCGCGTCGGCGAGTGCGCCTTTCTCTGCGATCGATCGCGCGCGGAGCGTCGATCCGGTGATGGTCAACCGGCGCTGCATGATCTTCTGGATGTTCAGCTCGGCCTTGACGCCATGCAGCGTGGCGATTTCAACCAGCCGGCCTTCGTGGGCCAGCGCCTCGACGTTACGTGCGAAGTAGTCGCCGCCGACAATGTCGAGAATCACGTCGACGCCATGTCCACCGGTCAGTTCGCGGGCGATGGCGACGAAGTCTTCCGCGTGATAGTCGATCGCGCGCTCGGCGCCGAGCCGCTCACACGCCGCGCACTTCTCCGCCGAACCGGCGGTCGCGAACACCCGGGCCCCCCGCGCCCGCGCCAGCTGAATCGCGGTCGTGCCGATGCCGCTCGAGCCGCCATGAACGAGCAAGGATTCGCCCGCGGCCAGCCGGCCGCGCTGAAAGACATTGGTCCAGACCGTGAAATAGGTTTCGGGAATCGCGGCCGCGGCGACGAAATCGAGGCCGCGCGGAATCGGCAGGCATTGCGGAGTCGGCGCGACACAGTATTCGGCGTAGCCGCCTCCGGCGACGAGTGCACAGACCCGATCGCCGATTTTCCAGTCGGTGACACCCTCGCCCCGCTGATCGATGGTCCCGGCGATTTCGAGCCCGGGAATGTCGGTCACGCCCTTGGGCGGCGGATAGTTGCCGAGACGCTGAAAGACATCAGGACGATTGACGCCCGCGGCGGTGACCTTGATCAACACCTCTCCGGCGACCGGGACTGGCATCGGCCGCTCCACGGGAACCAGAACATCGGGACCACCAGGTTCGCGAATCTCGATCGCAATCATCGTTCGCCCCCAAAAGCCGCTTCGGTGGTCGCGGGTTCGAGCACGACCGAAGCCAGAGTAATGCCGACGCCGAGCGCCAAAGCGAGCAGCGCCGGCAGGGCGCGGGTGCGCGCCATCAGCAATGCGTCGGCCACCAGCAGAATCGCGATGAGTCCGTCGAGCAGCACGAGTGGCCGGTTCGTCCGGCGACGCTCGATCGGGAGCCGGCTGAGGTTGACCGCCGATGTAAAGACCAGGTGACCGCGGAGAATGCCCGCCACGGTTGCGAGGGCGCCTAGCGCCAGGAAGATTCCGACTGTGAACGGCGTCTCAATCCATTCCTTGATCTGCCACGCGAGCACGACACCGGCGGCATAGATCATGACGATCGCCACTTGATGGATTCTCCACCAGAGCGCGTGCTCTCCGGATACGACCGCGTCGGCGGACGCGGCGTCGAGCGCGGCGACGATCTCTGCCGAGGAACCGAACCGATCGCCCGGCGATTTCTTCAAGCAACGCGTGATCACGGCGGCGACGCCGTGCGGGACGTCCGCGCGCCCGGCAATCGGCGAGGCCTGTCCTTCGAGTACGCGCGCCACAGTGGCCAGCGTGGTCCCCGATGCAAACGGATGGGCCCCGCAGGCGTACTCGTACAACAACACACCGAGAGCGAAGACGTCGGAACGCTGATCGGCCGGCTGACCGTTGATTTGCTCGGGCGCCATATACGCCGGCGTGCCAACGAGCATACCCGCCTGCGTCAGGCCGGCGCCGTCAGGGACCGCGGCATTGAGCTGCGCGAGCCCAAAATCCAGGATCTTCAGTCGCCCGTCCTGCGTGCGCATCACGTTTTCAGGCTTGAGATCGCGGTGGACGATGCCTTTGTCGTGCGCGCTGGCCAGTGCAGCGGCAAGTTCGCGCACGGTCGCGGTCAGTTGCTCGCGGGAGGGTCGTCGCTGCGAGCGAATCTCGTCGGCCAGGGTACCGCCGTCAACAAACTCGCTCGCGATGTAGAGCTGACCATCGATCTCCTCGAGCGCATAGACCGTGCAAATACCCGGATGGGTCAGCGCGGCGGCGGCCCTGGCCTCGCGGCGCAGCCGCTCGCGCTGCAACGGGTCGCTCGTCAGGTGCGGTGCGAGCGCCTTCAGCGCCACGGTTCGACCCAGCCGTGGATCGGACGCCAGATAGACCCGGCCCATGCCGCCACGGCCAAGCTCGCGGACGACGAGGTAAGGGCCGACCTGATCGCCCGGCGCGAGCGGCTCCTCGGCGCTGAGGAGTTCCGGGGCGTGCTCGACAATCGGCTGTTCGAGAAACGCGCCGGCGCGCGAGTGATGATCGACGAGCGACAGGAGCTCGGCTCGCACCACCGAATCGTGGGCGGTCTGCTCCCCGATCCAGGCGGCCAGGCTCGGGTCCTCGCGGTCCAGCGCGGCCTCGAACAGATCACGGACACGGCGCTGCTGTGCGGATGTCATCCAGCGCTCATCTCACGAAACAACCACGCACGAGCGAGCGCGAAGCGACGTTTCAACGTGGCCGGCGAAATGTCGAGCGCGGCGGCGGCGTCTTCGATGCTCAGACCGGCGAAATAGCGCAGCTCCACGATCCGGGCCTGCTCCGGATCGATCTGCTCCAGTCGATTCAGCGCATCGTCCAGCGCCGGCAATTGATTGACCGGAGCCGAGGCCACGGCGAGCGCGTCGGTCATCGAGACGCGGTCGAGCCCGGCCCAACGCTTCTGGGCACCGCGCGCCCTGGCGCGCTCGACCAGAATCTGCCGCATCGAGCGCGCCGCAATCCCGACGAAATGACGCTCGTCGTTCCACGGTGTGCCCGCGCCGGCCAACCGCAGGTAAGCCTCGTGGACCAGTGCGGTCGCCTGCAGCGTCTGGCCGGGACGCTCCCGCCGCATGTAGGCAGCGGCCAACCGTCGCAGCTCGTCGTAGACGATGGGCGCCAGCGCGTCGGCGTCGCCGACCGGTCGCTCGTCAGCGTTCATGCCGGAGATGACGGTTCGAGAAATTGCGGGGCATGGAGCGCAAGGACCGTGTAGGTCCGGCGCAGCGCGTCAACGCGCTCGGCGTACTCGCGCTTGGGAAATTCGCCGCCGACGTAGCGGTCGCGCAGCCGCCGGATTTCGTACTTGTAGAGGTCGCGGACGTAGTCGCGCACCAGCTGTGGATTCGTATTCGCGGTCGGACGGACGCCGTGACGCAGCAGATGTTCGAGCACGTCGCGGCGGTACGAATACATCAGTCGCTCGTCACAATCGAGCGCACGGCGTCGAGCGTCGGTTGGATTCTGATGACATGCCTCGGTCGCTCCAACGCCTCAACCAACGGAGCCGGCTTCTCCATCTCGCGGCCGACGATTGGATCGACGATCTCGGCGAATTTCGCCGGGTGCGCGGTGGCGAGGAATACGCCGGGACGACCGCGCAATGTGCCGCGCCTTTCCTGGCCATCTCGGCCCACTAGTCCCATGTAGGCGATGGCGCTGTGCGGATCGAGCAGATAGCCATCTTGCTGGTAGACGCGCCGGATGGTCTCGCGCACGTCCTCGTCCGTATGACGGGCACCAGTGACGTCGGCCTGCATCGCCTCGAGTTGACCGCCGTACAGCCAGAGCATGCGTTCGAAGTTGCTGGGATGCCCCACGTCCATCGCGTTCGACAGCGTCTGCACCGACGCGCGCGGCTCGAACACGCCCGACCGCAGATATTCAGGCACAACGTCGTTGATGTTCGTCGCCGCGACGAAGTGTGCGATCCCCAATCCGGCCCGTCGGGCCAGCAGTCCGGCCGTCAGGTTACCGAAGTTACCGCTCGGAGTCGAGAAGACGGCCACTGCGGGCGCAGTTCCGGTGGCGTGTTCCGCGAGCCGGGCCACGGCGTGAAAGTAGTAGATCGACTGCGGCAGCAAACGGCCAATATTCACCGAGTTTGCGGAGGTCAGGCGCACGCATCGCTTGGTCTCTGTGTCGCTGAACATCGCTCGCGTCAGCCGGTGACAGTCGTCGAAGCTGCCCGAGACGGCGTAGGCGCGCACGTTGCCACGTTCGTCATTGAACATGGTCAGTTGCGCTTCCTGGGTCGGGCTGACGCGGCCATCCGGATAGAGGATCACGACGCGGGTGTGCGGCACGCGATGAAACGCATGCGCGACGGCGCTGCCCGTATCGCCGGAAGTGGCGACGAGCACGGTGAGCGGCTCGTTGGCCCGATGTAACGCCGCCATCAGCCGGGCCATGACCCGCGCACCGACGTCCTTGAATGCCAGCGTCGGCCCGTGAAACAGCTCGAGGGAAAAAATACCTGGCTCGATTTCGACCAGCGGGATCGGAAAGTTCAGCGCTTCGACCACGACCGCTTCGAGCGTGGCCGGATCGATCGCGCCGCGTGCGTAGGGTCGCAGCGCCCGCAACCCAATCTCGGTGAGGGTTCGCCGTGGCAGGCGCTCGAGTTCGTCCGGTGCCCACGGCTCGATCGCTTCGGGCACGTACAGACCGCCGTCGGGCGCCAACCCTTCGAACAGTGCCGTCTCGAACGGCACCGCCGGCGCCTGTCCTCTGGTGGTGAGAAATCGCATGTCAGACTGACGCCGGGACGATGACGCGTGCGCCGCCGGGAGCGATCGCCGAAACGTAGGTCTGCGGCTCGCCGCCGATGTGGGCCTTCACGGCCTGGGTCATCGCCGCGGCCACGGCTGCCGCCGAGGCGCCGTCGCGACAAAGGGCAAAGAGCGATGGACCGGATCCGGACAGACCACAGCCCAGGGCCCCGGCGTCGGCCGCTGCACGTTTGATCAGCGCAAGTCCCGGCACCAGCTGCGCACGGCGCGGTTCAGCGATCGAATCCTGGAGTGACCGCGCCATCTGATCGAAGTCACCGCGGTGCAGCGCGTCCACAAACGCGCCGAGGTTTGCCCATTGCTGGATGGCGTCGGCGAGCGGCACGGTCGGACCGAGCAGCGCCCGCGCCCGCGCGGTTTCGATTTCGAGGTCCGGGTGCACGACGACCGCGGTCAGTCCACGCGGGATCGGCAGGCGAATCACATCGGGCGGGTTGGCAACACGGACGAGCACGAACCCGCCGTAGACGGCCGGCCCGATGTTGTCGCCGTGCGCCGATCCAGCCGCGAGACGCTCGCCTTCGAACGCACACGCCATCAGAGTCTCGGGCGATGCGCCGGCACCGAGCAGCGCATCGGCCGCGACGACCGCTGCGACGGCGCTGGCCGCACTACCGCCGAGTCCACTCGACAGCGGCAGGCCCTTGCGGATGGTGAGCGCGATGGTGCGGCGCTGGTTGAGCGCGGCAAGAAGCGCTTGCACCGCGACGCTCGCGGTGTTCCTCGCGGGATCTCGAGGCAGCCGTCCCTGATCGTTCAGGATGTCGTCGATCAGCACCCGCGGCGCCGCCGATTCCCCATCGTCCACGCTGCGAGCGGTGACCTCGTCGCCGGGCTCGTTCAACGCGAACCCGAGCACGTCGAACCCGCAGGCAACATTTGAAACTGTAGCGGGCGCAAACGCAGTGACGGAAGGCATCGCTCGGCACATTTTACCCGCGACGACGCGAAACGCAGCCAGCCGGCCGACCGCCGGGCGCCAGGCGCGCGACGGTTCGCGCCTGACCGCCGTGAGGTTCAGCCGCGATAGCGTCGCCGGATCGTCGGAATCAGGTACTCGCGAAAGGCGCGATCGAAGTCATAGGCGGGATTGAACTGCCAGTCGCGCCGCGCCGCCGAATCGTCCACCGCCGCCGGCCACGAGTCGACGATGCCCTGACGTTTGAGGTCCACCTGGTAGGTGATCGCCGCGTCGGGGAAGGCTGCGATCACGACCTCGCGGATTTCGGCCGCCGACGGGTTGAAGGCAGACAGGTTGTAGGCGCTGCGGGTCAGCCGGTCGCGGGGCGCGGCGGCCAACGTCAGCAGCGCATCGACGCCATCGGGCATCGCCATGAACGGAATCGTGGCATCGGGCCGGACGAAGCACTGGTACGGTTCGCCTTTGGCCGCGGCGTGAATCATCTCGGGCGCGTAGTCCGAAGTGCCGCCGGAAGGCAGCGTCAATCCCGAAATCAGTCCCGGAAATCGAACGCACCGGAAGTCCACGCGGGCGATTGCGTCCGCCGACAGCTGCTTGTAATGGTGCGCGTAGTAGTGACCGAGCTGTTCGCAGTACAGCTTGTTGCACCCATACATGGTCACCGGCAGCGCGAACTGATCCTCGGTGACCGCCTTTGCGCGTCTCTTCGCCTCGAGGCTCGGCAGACCGTAGGCAGCGATAGACGAGGGGTAGATGAACACCACTGGACGACCGTGCGACTCGCCCTGATGTTGCGCGAACTCGAGCAGGTTCAACGTACCTTCAACGTTCACGTGATGCGCGGTCACCGGCGTGAACTCGGAACGCGTGGACAGCAGCGCCGCCAGGTGAAAGACCCGGTCCACTTCGAACTCGGCAAGGATTCGGTCGAGGAGGCTGATGTCGGTAATCGAGCCGGTGAACTCGCGAACGACCAGCGGAGCGAGCGAGGCATCGAGCGGGCTGACGTCGAGGGTCACGATCGATGCGGTGGGCGCGAGGCGGGTGACCAGACCGTGCCCGATCTCGCCGCCGGCGCCGGTAATCAGAACGACCGGTTTACGCATTCAGTTCCGCCACGTTCGGATTCGTTTCCGCCGCGGCCGGTTGCGCCGTGGTGAGCATGTTGAGAGACGTGTAGATCACGACCGCGACGACCAGCCAGCGGACCGCGCCGAGCGGCAACGATCGCACCAGGTATGCGGCAATCAGCACCGCCGGGAAGCCGCCCAGCGCCAGCCCGAGCGCCGCCTTTGCATCGTAGCTGCGGGTTCGCACGAACCGCATGCTGCTGACCGGCATCAGAAACGCGCACGAACCCATCATGATCGGGAACGCCGCGGTGGGGTTCATGCCGAGCAGGCTCACCAGAATCATGCACGGCGCGTAGAGGCCGATGCCGAGCATCATCAGGATGCCAAGTCCGAAGTTGCCGGCCAGGCCGATCACCAGTCGCACCCCGCTGAGCCCGAGCGTATCGCCGCCACCAGGCACGAGGTTCAACTGCGAAAGCAGCATGATTGCGGCAGCGCCCAGCAGGGCGATGCCCATCCCTAGCTGAATTTTTCGTCGGGGCCAGTGCACGACCACGCCGGCGCCGAGCCAGGCTCCCGCCGTCGCGGCCGCAATCATCAACACCAGCGTCGTCGGTTCGACCGGCACGATGCTGGTGTAGATGAATGCCTGCGCGATCGTGGACAGCGCGTGCCCGACGTTCATGGTTCCCGGTATCAACTGGACCGGCACCATGTCGCGAAGCTTGTAGACCGCGGTGGTCGTCGCGAACGAGCCAATCCCCAGCGTGTCGAAGAATGCGGTCACGAAACCGATCGCCGTCTGCACACCGCTCGGCATCGCCAGACCGCCTCGGACCACCGTCGCCGCGTAGACCAGGAAGGCAACACCGAGACCGACGAACAACAGCGTTTTAGCGTCCATGGATGAAATCATTCGTATAGGTTTTCGCCAGGTCGATGTTCGCGGCCTTCACTCTTTCCATCGAACCGGCGAGCAGCGTGTGAACTGCTTCCGCTCCGTCGGCGGCCATCGAACCGTCCGGCGAGAACATCGGCATCGAACTGGTCAGTGCTTCGACATACAACCCGTCGTCTTCGCCGCGGAAGGACTTCGGCGTCTTTTCCGCGATCTCCTGCGGTGAATGGGCGTGCATCCAGTCGAGCGTGCGTGTGATCGCGCGCGCCAGCCGCGCGGTGGTGTCGTGGTTGCTACGGATCCAATCGGCCTTGGCGTAGAGCACCGCCCCGGGATAGCTGTGCGCACCGAATGCCGCCGTCACACCGGCCTCGGTCCGCAGATCGGCGAGGACGCGGACGCCGGGATTTCTTCGCTGCACCAGGGTGAACGATGGATCGGCCATCATGCCGGCGTCGACCTTCCCGTGTTCGATGGCGGCGATCGCGGTCGCGGCGTTGCCGATAGCCGTGACGCTCACCGCATCGGCCGCGACACCGTGCCGCAACAGTAAATAGGTCAGCATCATCTGCGACGACGATCCGGCGGTCGTCACGCCGACTGTGCGTCCCTTCAACTGCTCGATGCCGGTGATGGCCGCGGCACCCTGTGGTGACGTCACCAGCACCAGGCCAGGAAAGCGAATCATCGTCACGAACGCCGTGAGTTCGCGCCCTTCGGCCGCCATCTGAATGGTGTGATCGTAAAACCCGGACACGACGTCCGCGCTGCCGCCGACCAGCGCCTGGAGCGCTTTGGAGCCGCCGGCAAAATCCTGCAGCTCGACCTCCAGCTCCTCCTCGCGGTACAGCCCAAGCTCCTGCGCCAGAGTCGTCGGCAGGTAGATCATCTGGTTCTGGCCGCCGATCGCGATCCTGATGTGCCTCGCGCCATCCTTCGATGCGCGGGCGCAGCCGATCGTGATCGACACGGAGACGATCAGGGACACGGCGATCACTGGGACTCTCCATCCCAGGCGAGTGCTCAATTCTTCCATCGCAACAACCATCGCTCCAACCGCGTCACTCCGGCACTGACGAAAACGACAACGATGCCGAGGACCGTCATGCCGGCGAAGACGCCGGTCGTATCGAAGGTGCCCTCGGCCTGCGAGATGACGTACCCGAGCCCGCGTGTCGCGCCCAGATACTCTCCCACAACCGCACCGACCATCGCGAATCCGAGGCTGGTCTGCAGGCTCGAAAAGATCGAGCTGAGCGCGCTCGGGATCAGCACGTGACGCACCAGCTGACGCTCGGTGGCGCCCAGCATCCGTACGTTGTCCACCAGCACGCGATCGGCGTCGCGCACGCCCTGATAGGTGTTGAAAAACATCACGAAGAACACCAGTGTGACTGCCAGCGCCACTTTCGACCAGATGCCGAGGCCGAACCACAACAAGAACAGCGGCGCCAGCACCACCCGTGGAATGGCGTTGAGCATCTTGATGTACGGATCGAGAATCCGTGCGAGAAGCGGCGATCGCGCCAGGGCAAAGCCGAGAGAGATCCCGGCCGCCGCGCCGATCGCCAGACCGAGCAGCGACTCCGCCAGCGTCGTCGCCAGCTGAGGCCAGAGCGATCCGCTCAGAATCCAGGTGGTGATGCGCGAGACGATCGCACTCGGGCGGCTCACGAAGAAGGGATCGAGCAGCTTCAAGGCGACGAGCGCCTGCCACAGGGCGAGCCCGGCGACACCGACCAGGACTTGCCACAGAATGACAGCGGTGCGGCTGGCACCCTGCGCGTCAGCAGAGTGCGCGTCAGCCACGCGGACTCTCCACGTGGCGCTGACTCTTCACGACTTCTTCCCGCAAGACAGCCCAGAGGGATCGATACAGCTCGAGGAACGTCGCCGTGGTTCGGAGCTCCATCAGGTCGCGCGGGCGGTCGAGCGGCACCTGATGGCGTGCGACGATGCGGCTGGCCGGACCGGCGGACAAGACGACGACCTCGTCGGCGAGGGCGATCGCCTCTTCGAGATCGTGGGTCACGAAGACGACCGTTTTCCTGACCACGCCCTCGTCCCACAACGCCAGCAGCTCGGTCTCCATGCGCTGACGCGTGTGCACGTCAAGGGCGCTGAACGGCTCGTCCATCAGCAGCGTACGGCGATCGATGATCCAGTTCTGCGCCATCGAGGCGCGCTTCCGCATGCCGCCGCTCAATTGCGACGGATAGTGCGCGGCAAACGACGTCAGGCCGACGCGAGCCAGCCAGACGTCCGCTTGCCTCAATGCATCGGCCTTCGCAACGCCGGCGAGGATCAGCCCCAGCGAGACGTTCTCGCGTACCGTTTTCCACGGCAGCAACGCGTCCTGCTGAAACATGTACGTGGCGCCGCGATTGAGGCCACTCAATGGCGCACCGTCCACACGCACTTGACCGCTCGAAGGCGCCAGCAGTCCCGCGGCGATGTTCAGGAGCGTGGATTTACCGCAGCCGCTGGGCCCGACGATCGCGACGAACGCACCTTCACGCACCGTAAGGGTGATGTCGTCGAGCGCCTGGTAGACACCACCGCCCGGCGTGACAAAGGTCCGCGACACGTGCTCGAGCGCGAGAGCGTCAGCGACATCGGTCACCGTTGGCTTTTCTGCCACGCGTCGTATCGCATCCGCAGCGTCTTGACCGGGTCGGCGTCTTCGGTCGGCTTGATGTCCTCGTTCGTGACGCTGATGTACATCGCGTACGCGCCGTCGTTGTACGACTCCTTGTTGGTGTTCGCCTTGTCGGCGCGCAGGATGTACGCGACGTGCGCGGTTTTCGTCGTGCACGGCGCGTCGACCTTCGGCTCCGTGTCGCAGGTGCAGCGGCTGTCGCCGCCCTTGCTGTCTGCGGCTTCCATGCCGGCCATCACGCGATCGGTCAGGCTGCCGGTATTCGCCTGCAGCGCCGCGACCGCCGCGTGGACCACCTCGTCTCCGCGAAGGATGTTGCCCTGCACCGAGTACCAGATGCCCGTTCCCGGCACCTGCCCCTGCTCGTGAAGCGACGAGGCCTGATTCTTCGCCCCGGACGACCCGGCGTGGCGCCCCTGCATATCGAGGATGCCGAACTGCCGCGTTTCGAAGTTGGGATCCTGTTTCAGCAATTCGATGATCTGCGCCGGATCGGTGCCCTTCTGCAGTTCGGCGTAAATCAGTTTCTGGTTGGCGCGGGTGTTGTCCACGGCCGCTTGCGCCGCCGCCACGCCAAACCCAGGCGCCACAATCGCCTGGATATCCATCAGGTCACGAGCACCGATTGGCTGACGGCGGGCGAACGCCGCCTGCGGCACGCAGGTCGCTGACGCCACCACGATGGTGCCGGTCCTCTGATCGAGCGCGATGATCGACCAGGTCGCGTATGCGGACCCGCGGGAAAGAAGCACGAACACGATGACGGCGATGACGCGGCGCATGGCAACCTCACAGCGCGAGACCCGCGGGTCCGCGCGACTCCGGACGCGAATGCCTATGCTAAGGTACGTCGCATCAAACCATGAAGCACACCTTGTTCGCGG
>DASXGC010000061.1:0-2655 GCA_036489235.1 Vicinamibacterales bacterium | reverse complement strand
GCGCTCGAGGCCGCCCGCCTCGGACATCTCACCGGCCGCCTCAACGACGTGGCGCATTGGACCTACACCCTGTCGGGCGGCGAGCAGCAGCGGCTCGCGGTGGCGCGCGCGCTGGTGTTCAAGCCCGACTGGCTGTTCCTCGACGAGGCCACGGCCTCGCTCGACGAGCAGACGGAGGCCGCGATCTACGGCGAGCTGAAGCAGCGCCTTCCCGCAACGACCGTCGTGTCGATCGGCCACCGGCCGTCGCTACGCCAGTGGCACGACCGCCAGATCGAGCTCAAGCGCGCGCCGGGTGAAATCGGCAGGCTGATTGAAGCCTGAGGGACGGGGGAGCCATATGCATGCGTTCGTCGCTGCCGGCGCCGGGTTTCTGCTCGCCGTCCTGTGGTTCGACCTGATGTTCGACGTGCAGACCCGCAAGCACGCCGGCAATCCGCTGCCGCCGGAGATACTGGCTTCGATCTCGGCCTACTACCGACGGGTCACCACCGAGGCGTATCCCATGAACAGGCTGGTGGCGTTGGTCATGGTGCTGACGCTGGTGGCGATTTGCGCCCAGATCGTCGAAGACGTCGACCCCTGGTGGACCGGCTGGGGCTCGCTCGCCCTGGCCGGCAGCGGCTTCGTCCCCACCCTCAGGCGCACCGTGCCCAACGCCCGGCGGCTCGGCAGCGCACAGGACCCGCCCGATGTGCAGTCGACGCTCGCGCGCGGGATTTTCCGAGATCATCTCTTCAGCTTCGCGCGCATGACCCTGGTCCTCGGCCTGCAACTGGTTGCTGCATAGGAACGCGCGCACTCGTCCCCGATCGATGGACGAGATCTCCGAAGTTCTCCTGCAATGGAGTTGTCACACGGCCAAGGTAGCGTCATGAGGCGTCGCCGGCTCACCGATGCAGCTTGCGCGATTTCCTGTAGGGCAGCTGATGATTACTGTTCCCGAACTCGCGGCTGACGCGCTGGGGGAGTTCCTGGCCACCTATATGCGGCGGAGGTTCGGCTCATCCCAGGAGCACCTCGTCGAGATGGTGCCGTCGATTGCGCGGATTGCCCTGGAATGCATCGGCAACAGCGACGCGCTCTATCACAACGTCGAACATACCATGCTGGTGACGCTGGCCGGGCATGACATCCTCCGGGGGCGGGCGCTTCACACCCACATGCCTGCGGAAGACTATGCGCACGTGATCATCGCTTGCCTGACTCACGACATCGGTTACGTCCGCGGATTGTTCAAAGGTGATGACAAAGACGGCTACGTCGTCGATATGACGGGCCACAAGGTAATGCTGCCCCGTGGGTCATCGGACGCGGCGTTGCTGCCCTACCATGTCGACCGCTCGAAGATGTACGTGATGGAGCGAGTCGAGGGCATGGCGCTGCTTGACAAGCGGCGGATCGCGCGCGCGGTCGAGGGAACGAGATTTCCGGCTAGCTTTCCCAGCGAAAACGAGGAATGCGACGAGGAAGCCGCATTGTTGCGGGCCGCGGATCTGATCGGCCAGCTCGGCGATCCTCACTATATCCGCAAGGCCAACGCGCTCTATCACGAATTCGAGGAGGCCGGGCTCAATCGGCAACTCGGCTACAGCTCGCCGGCGGACATCGTCAATCTGTACCCGCAGTTCTACTGGAATTGCGTCGCGCCGCATGTCCAGACGGCGATCCGATACCTCAACGTCACGTCGCGCGGGCGGCAGTGGATCGCGAACCTCTACAGCAACGTCTTCCGTGCCGAGCGCGACATTTCATTGTCCGGGCCACAGAAGTAAGGGCCCTCCGTCAGGGAGGCGTGCCCATCGTGTTCGCAATATTCGTTCGGACCCCGGGTGAACGGCGATAATACTGGTGCGAGCTGGCAAGGCCGACGTCGTAGTCGCGGAACCCCGAGCAATCGAAGGCTCGATACTTCGACGGCGGAAAGCGGGTTGTGTCGAACCGGTCGTGCGGACCGTCCTGGCCCAGGCGTTTGGCCCCGAGATTTACCGCCATGCTGAGCTTCAGGACGGCGTCCTCTTCGCTGAAGTAGGTCGATATCCGCCGGGTCAGCCGATCGAGCGCGCTCAACCGGCCGGACGGCGCGTACTCGAAGGTATTGTAGATTTCGTCCGCCGCCGCGAGCAGCGCCTCGTCGAACAGGAAGGCATCGCCGTTGCCGTGCATGAACCAGCTCTCGACGGCGGCCTGCAGCGCCCAGTTGCCCATGCTGTGAGTCAGCAGGAACACGCGGTGACCCTGCGCGCGCGCGCTGGTGATGATGGGCTCCAGATTGGCGAAGAAGCTGCTGATATGCAGGCCCGACTGGCCGGCCATGGTCTGGTCCCTGCGGTAGTCGGCGTCGAGGAAGGGCAGGCTGATCAACTGGCCGAGCGATGGCCAGCTGAAGGCGACGACGGTCGTGTCGGCCCCCGCGACGCCCGATGCGGCGAACCATTCGCGATTGAAGGCGGCGCGGGTGATGGCGTTCTCGAAACTGTTGTCGAAGCCATGGATGAAGACGAGCAGGTTGCGGCCGGGATTGGACAGGTCGGCGACCGCTCCGTCGCTGAACCGCCCCTGCCGGATATCCTGGATCGCCGTGATGGCGCCGACGGTGTCCGCCGTCAGGTTGCTGTTGGCGACGAACGCCGTCCCGTAAGTGACGGCAGTCGG
>DASXGC010000365.1:0-4632 GCA_036489235.1 Vicinamibacterales bacterium | reverse complement strand
GGCGGTCTTGATTTGCGTCTGGCGGTCGAACTCAATCAGCAGCTCGCCGCGGCTCACACGCATGCCGGGTTTGGCCAGCCGGACGATGACGAGGGTCCCGGTGGAAGAGCCGGTGAGACGGGGAACGATGACCGGGTGACTGCGGACCGGCTCGACCGACCCCTGCAGCCGCAGCGCGGTTCCGTCGCCGGCGGCAGTGCCCGGCAGAATCAGCATCGCTGCAACCAGCGCAGCGGTCAGGGCGCCGGCTCGAGCGGCGTACATCTCGCAATAATAGACGCCAGCCGAAACAGAATGGACGGCCTCGGCACACACTTTTTTTATTCAGCCCGCGGATCGGTGTCCATTTCGGCGCCCGCCGGCGACTATCTATCGAGAACGACGGACATGACGGAAAGAGCCCATGAAGTATCTGTGCCTGGTATTTGTTGACGAGAGCAAGCTGAGAGCCCTGTCGCCCGCCGAATCGCAGACACTCGATGACGACAGCCTCGCTTACGACAGGACGCTGCGGGATCACGGACACCTCCTGGCAGCTCAGGCCCTCGGACCGGTCAGCGCGGGCGCGGTGGTCCGCATCCGGAATAACGAGGTCGTGGTGACGGACGGCCCGTTCGCGGAAACCCACGAGCAGGTCGGCGGCTTCATCCTGATTGACGCCAGGGACCTGAACGAGGCGATACGGCTCGCATCCCGGATTCCGGTGATCCGGATGGGCGCCATCGAGGTCAGGCCGATCAAGGAATTAACGTCGAGTGCCAGTAAAACGGAGGACTCAGAATGACGCCACGATTCCAACTCCCAGCGCTCATGTTGATTCTCGTTGCAGGCACCGCCTCGGCCGCCCAGGACGCCTCGACACGATACGCATCGATGGCTCCGATCGAGCGTTACCGCATTGCCGATCGAGCGGAAGAGATCGCTCTGGCCAAAAGCGCTGCGCCGGCGGACATTTCGGCGGACGCTGACGTGCTGGTGCTCGGGACCCACGGCTACGAGACCGCGGCCAAAGGCACCAACGGCTTCGTCTGCATCGTCGAGCGGTCCTGGGCCAACCGTCTCGACGACCCGGAGTTCTGGAATCCGAGCGTCCGCGCGCCCATGTGCTACAACGCTGCCGCGGCGCGATCGGTGCTGCCGCCGTACCTCCAGCGGACCGACGCGGCGCTGGCGGGCCGTTCAAGACTGGAGATTCGCGACCGCATCAAGGCCGATCTCGCGGGGCACACGCATCCAGTCCCCGAAACGGCCGCGATGTGTTACATGTTGTCGAATCGTGGTCACCTCGGTGATGCGCCGGGCCATTGGCTTCCGCATGTCATGTTTTTTCTTCCGCACGTGGACGCCGCCGCCTTCGGCGGCAATCGTCCGGGTTCACCGGTGATCGTCAATCAGGGCGACCCCGAACCGGAGACGGTCATCGTCATACCGGTGAGCCGTTGGTCTGACGGCTCGCCCGCTCCCACCGATCACACGATGTGACCGTTCAAGCGACCGTTGACGAGGTCTATCGCGCGGAATCGCGCCGGGTTCTCGCCACGCTGATTCGTCTCCTCGGCGATTTCGATCTCGCCGAGGAGGCATTGCACGATGCGTTCGCCGCGGCGCTCAATCAATGGCCGGAGCAGGGTGTGCCGACGAATCCCCGCGCGTGGCTGGTTTCCGCCGGGCGATTCAAGGCGATCGATGCCCTGCGCAAGCGCAAGCGGGGCGACGCCGCCGTCGCCGACCTGGCGTGGCGTCTCGAGCACGAAGCCGCATCATTGGCAGATGCGGACGGTCACGCGATCGAGGACGATCGACTGCGCCTGATCTTCATCTGCTGTCATCCGGCCCTTCCACCAGATGCGCAAGTCGCGCTCACCCTCCGCGAAGTGTGCGGTCTGACCACCGAGGAGATCGCGAGAGCGTTTCTGAAGTCCTCCGCCACCATCGCCAAACGCATCGTCCGCGCCAAGGCCCGAATCAGAACCGGACACATCGCCTACGAAGTGCCGGCGCTGAGTGAGTTGTCCGATCGACTCGCGTCCGTCTTGCAGGTCGTCTACCTGATTTTCACCGAGGGTTACTCGGCGTCGTTCGGTCCGTCGCTGACGCGACCGGATCTCTCGCGCGAGGCGATACGGCTGGGGCGTCTGCTGGTTGAGTTGCTGCCGGAGCCGGAGGCGCTGGGACTGCTCGCCCTGACGCTGCTGCAGGAGTCCCGTCGCGTCGCGAGACTATCGTCCGAGGGTGAAGTGATCCTCCTGACGGATCAGGACCGATCGTTGTGGAACCAGGAGCTGATTCACGAAGGCCGGGCGCTGCTCCACCGCGCGCTCGGCTCGCAGCGGTTTGGTTCGTACACGCTCCAGGCCGCCATCGCCGCCGTCCATGCCGACGCGCCCACCGCGGACGCTGTCGACTGGGCGCAGATTGCCGGCCTGTACGACGTCCTGCTGCGCGCCAACCCCTCGCCGGTGATCGAATTGAATCGCGCCGTGGCCGTGGCCATGGCCCGGGGCCCGCAGGAAGGCCTGGCGCTGATCGACGCGATTCTCGAGCGCGGAGACCTCGCGGATTACTACCTCGCGCATTCGGCCCGGGCGGACATGTGCCGACGACTGGGGCGGACGGCCGATGCCATCGCCTCCTATCGACGAGCCTTGCAGACTGCCACGCAGGACACCGTCAAACAATTCCTGCGCGGGCGACTGCGCGAACTTGGAGCAGACCCAGCCGACGCAAGTTGACACGCGGCTGTATCATGTTCGGCGTGAGTTCGTCCCGTTCGATCGGGTCATCGGCCACCGCTCCCCTCAAAGGATTCCATGTCCATCACGATTACCGTCAACGGCGCTGAGCACGCGCTCGATCTCGAGCCGGAGATGCCGCTGCTCTGGGCACTCCGCGAAACCCTTGGGCTGACCGGCACCAAGTTCGGCTGCGGCATTTCCGCGTGCGGCGTGTGCACTGTGCATCTGGATGGCCGCGCCGTCCGCTCGTGTACGCTGCCGATCTCGGCCGCCGATGGCAAGCAGGTCACGACCATCGAAGGGCTAGCGCAAAACGACGCGCTGCACAAAGTGCAACAGGCGTGGCTCGCCCACCAGGTGCCGCAGTGCGGTTACTGTCAGTCGGGCATGATCATGGCCGTCGCCGGTCTGCTCGCGCAGATTCCGAAGCCCACCGACGCCGAAATCGACGCCGGCCTCACCAACGTCTGTCGCTGCGGTACGTTTGCGCGGGTACGCGCGGCGATCCATGAGGCAGCAGGCGGGAACGCGGTGGCGTCATGAAACCTTCACCAGTCGTCGCCATCAGCCAGGCTAAGAACACCCGGGCTGAAAGCGGTCTCAAGCGCTGGTCGCGGCGCGCCTTCATCGGTGCCGGCACGGTTGCCGGCGGCGGGTTCCTGCTGGGGGTTGCCGGGTTCACGTTCGCACCGGGCCGTCATGGCCTGGTCTCTGCCGATGCTGCGGAGCGCGGTCAGTTGACCACGTGGATCACGATCAGCCCCGACAACATCGTGACCATCCTGATTCCGCACTGCGAAATGGGACAAGGCACTCCAACCGCACTCGCGATGATGGCGGCCGAGGAGCTCGAGGCCGACTGGTCGCAGGTTCGTGTGCAGGAAGCTCCGGCGCTGGACGCCTATGCGAACGGATACATCGTGCGTGCCGCCGGCGGCAACTACGTGCCGGCGGTGATGGGACGCGGCGTGGACTACGGCGCCTACAAGATCGCGGAGTGGTTCGGCTTCCAGGTCACCGGCGGTTCCACCGCCGTACGCAGCACCGGGGAGTACGGCATGCGGGTCGCCGGCGCTGCCGCCAGGGAGATGCTTCTGGCCGCCGCCGCAAAGCAATGGGCGGTGCCTGCGTCCGAATGCGTGGCGAAAGGTTCGCGAGTGAGTCACGCGGCCTCCGGACTAACCGACACCTTCGGAACCCTCGCCCATGCGGCCGCGGCTCAACCAGTCCCGACCGGCCCGGCGCTCAAGAGCCCGGACCGCTTTACGATCCGCCGTACCTCGCCGATGCGGCTCGACATCCCGTCGAAGGTGACGGGGCGCGCCATCTACGCGATCGATTTCGCGACGCCAGGCATGCTTTACGCCGCGATCGAAATCGCGCCGGTCTACGGAGGGAAACTGCTGTCGGTGGATTCAGCGCCGGCGGATGCGATGGCGGGCGTGAAGAAGGTAGTGAAGCTGGACGAGGCCGTGGCGGTCGTCGCCGACAGCTTCTGGCGCGCGCGCCGGGCGTTGGCGGCGCTGAAGCCGGAGTTCAGCGACGCCGGACACGGTGACGTCTCCACGGCGTCAATTTTCGCGGCGTTCGATCAAGCTCTCGGTGCTGCACCCGAGTTGCCGAAGGAGGCTGCCAAGGTCGTGACGGCCGACTATCGCGCGCCGTTTCTGGCCCACGCGACGATGTCGCCGATGGTGTGTACGGCAAAGGTCGAAGGAAACCGCGCCGAGGTGTGGACCGGCGTGCAGGATCCGTTGAACGCCCGGTCGGTCGCCGCGAAGGCGCTCGGCATTCCGGCCGCGAACGTTCAGGTCACCAATTTTCTGCTCGGCGGCGGCTTCGGCCGCGGGCTGCCGTTCAACTTCGACTACGTCGATCTGGGCGTGCGCGTGGCCAA
>DASXGC010000358.1:0-8746 GCA_036489235.1 Vicinamibacterales bacterium | reverse complement strand
GTCCGGCAAGACCAGGTTCGCTTCGCCGCCCTGATGCGCGGACGCGCTCTCGGCCTGGCTGACTGGCTGACCGCCTGCCGCCAGCAGCGGCCGTGACGCGGCCAGAAGGACCGCGCACAGGAGAACGCCGAACATCGGGACAGCAAGCCGTCCCAGGAGTTTCTGAACCGTCACACTCATTGCACCTCGCACAAAAGGTCGGATTATAAGCGCAGGCGGCCCGGCAGCGCCATGCCGCCGGTGAGAAAAATACTGATGCCGTCCTCGACGGAAATGTCCGGAAAGCTCACCCGCTCGCGCTCGCAAATCACGATGTCACCCAGATAGAGGTGATTAGTCGGGACGTAGACCGCCATCAGTACCTGGGGACCGGTCGCGCGCTCGATCGTGAACTCGCGGGTCAGGAATCCCAGCACGTAGCCGCGGCGTGCGTCTTCGACCATCACCACACGCTTGAAACCGGACTCGTTGTCCGGAGAGAACGCCGCGATCAACTGCCGGATCGGCGCGTAAATCGTCCGGAATCCCGGCACCTTCAGCAGCCATCGCTCGGTCGTCGCCAGGACGCGCCGTCCGATGACGTTGCGGGCGAAGGCGCCGACCAGCACGATCGCCACTGCCGTGGATGCAGTGCCAAGCCCAGGAATCCGCCGGCCCAGCAGCCGGTCGTACAGCGGCGTGGTCAGGCCATCGACGACCCCGAAGACCCAGACGATCGCGGCGACGCTGATGAACAACGGCACCACGACGAAAAAGCCGGTGATGAAGCTCCGGCGTAACCACTGCATCGGTGATCACCCGCGAATCAGCCAGACAGCGACGGTCGCTGCGAGCGCGAGGCGATACCAGGCGAACACGTCGAGCGAGTGGTCCGCGAGATATCGGATGAAATACTTGACCGCGGCGTAACCGACGATCGCCGAGCTGATCACGCCGATCGCAAACAACGACGCCTCGTCGCCGAGTCCCGCCTTCAGCAGCTTAGGCGCCTCGCTGGCGGCGGCACCGAGAATCGCCGGAATCGCCAGAAGAAAAATGAACCGCGCGGCCTCGCCGCGCCGCAGTCCCAGCAGCAACGCCACGGTGATCGTGGCGCCCGACCGCGACACTCCCGGCACCAGCGCGATCGCCTGAGCGCAGCCAATCAGGAGCGCTTCGCCGAAGGTCAGCGAACTCTCAGTCCGGGTCTTGCTGCCGCGCCGTTCGGCGAACGCGAGCAGGATACCGCCGATCGCCAGTGTCTCGGCGGCCACGGCCGGCGTCCGCATGTGATCTTCGATCTGATGCTTGAACAGCAGGCCCGCAATCACCGCCGGCACCGTCGCGACCACGATCAGCCAGATCAGCCGGGCGTCCGGATCGGACAAATCCGTCAGCCGCGGCAGCGCCGCGACCATGCGCATCAGATCTTTCCTGAAGTAAATCAACACTGCGATCAACGTGCCGAGATGACAGGCGACGTCGAAGGCCAACCCGAATTTGTCCCCGTCGAACCCGAAGAACGCGCGCGCGAGTATCAGATGCGCAGAACTCGACACCGGCAGGAACTCGGTGAGCCCCTGCACGATGCCCAGTAACGCCGCTTGGAGTGTGGCGGCCAAACGTTAGGAGGCGCGTGCCTTCCGCTGCGGCTTCGAACGGCGGGTCGGTTGCTGTGGCGCGTCGGCGGTCGGTCGATCGAACGCGCTGCCCGGCGCGTGCGCGGCCGCCCGCGTCGGCGCGGATCCACGCCAGAAGCTGACCGTGGCCGCGGCGATGAAGATGCTCGAATAGGTGCCGGTGATGATGCCGACGACCATGGTGAAGGCGAAGCCGTGCAGCACCTCGCCGCCGAAGAAGAACAGCGCCAGTGCCGTCAGCAGCGCCGTGCCGGCGGTGATGATCGTCCGGCTCAATGTCTGGTTGACCGAGACGTTGATGATGTCGTTCAGCGAATCGCGCCGCATGCTGCGCATGTTCTCGCGGACGCGGTCGAAGATGACGATGGTGTCGTTGGTCGAATAGCCGGTCATCGTCAGAATCGCGGCGATGACGTTGAGCGACAGGTCGTAGCGGAAGAACGCCAGGAACGCCATCGTGATCAGCAGGTCGTGAATGGTCGCGACCACCGCGCCGACGCCGAAGCTGAACTGAAACCGGAACGCGAGATAAGCCAGGATGCCGACCAGCGACAGTACAGTCGCGAGCAGGCCCTTGCTTTCGATTTCGCGGCCGACCGTGCCACTGACGATTTCCGCGCCCTGCCGCTTCGGGTTACCGAGGTTGCCCTTCTTCAGCGCCTCTTCGACCGCGGTCGCCGTCGTGCTGAGCGAGGCGCCCTGTTCGGCGCCGACTTCCGGCACCCGAATCATGACCATGCGCTGCGTCGGGTCGCCATACGCCTGCACCACGGCGTTGCCGCCGCCGCCCGGATAGTTCTTGTCGAGCACCGTGCGGACCTGGTCCACCGACACCGGTTGATCGAACTGCTCGATGACCACGGTGCCGCCGGCGAACTCGACGCCGCGCGGAATGCCTTTGGTCACCGTGACGACGATGCCGGCGATGATGAGGATCCAGGAAGCGGCGATGGCGTGCCAGCGCCATTTCAGGAAGTCGAACTTGGTGTTGTGAAAGATTTGCATGGCTAGATGGATAGCGTGGCGGCCTGGCCGCGGCCGGCCAGTTCCACTTCAAACAGCGTTTTCGAAACGAAAATCGACGTGAACAGATTCGAGATCAGGCCGATGACCAGCGTGATGGCGAAGCCGCGAATCGGCCCGGTGCCGAACTGGAACAGGAAGGCGCACGAAATCAGTGCCGCGAGGTGGGTGTCCACCAGCGTCCAGAAGACGCGGCCGAAGCCGGCGTTGATCGAGGCGCGGACGCCGCGCTGCGCCGCGAGCTCTTCCTTGATGCGCTCGAAGATCAGCACGTTCGAGTCCACGCCGATGCCCATGGTCAGCACGAAGCCGGCGATGCCGGGCAGCGTCATTACCGCGCCGATGTACGCCATCAGCCCGAGCAGGATGACGAGGTTGAAGATCAGGGCGACCACTGCGTTCACGCCGGAGAACTTGTAGTAGACCAGCATGAACACGACGACAAGGAGGAGGCCAACGACCGAGGCGAGGACGCCGGACTTGATCGAGTCGGCGCCGAGGCTGGGACCGATCGTCCGCTCTTCCAGGTAGGTCAGCGACGCCGGCAGCGCGCCTGACCGCAGAATCAGCGAGAGGTTCTGCACTTCCTCCTGTGTGAAGCTGCCGGTGATGCGGCCTTCGGTCGAAATCCTGCCGTCGATCCGCGGCGCCGACTGCACCCTGCCGTCGAGGACGATGGCGAGCTGGCGGCCGATGTTTTCACCGGTCACCTTGCCGAACTTGCGGCCGCCTTCGTTGCTCAACGTAAAGCTGACGGCCGGCTGGCTGTTCTCGTCGAGCGAACCGCGCGCATTGCGCAGATCCTGACCGGTGACCGCCGCCGCCTTCTTCACCAGGTAGAACACGGTGTTGGTGTCGCCGGCAGTCCCGGTCGCGCCCGGAATCACTTCCATTCCCTGCGGCACCTGATTGTTGACCAGCAGCGCATCTTTGGTCGGCGCAGGTCCCTGCTCCACGATCTTGAGCTCGAGCAGCCCGGTCGAACGGATGATTTCCTTGGCGCGCTCGACATCGGTGACGCCCGGCAGCTGCACCAGGATCTGATCGCCGTTGGTGCCCTGCTGCGCGATGCTCGGCTCGGTGACGCCGAGTTCGTTGACGCGACGCTCGATCGTCTGCCGCGCCTGGACGACCGCCTCGTCTCGCAGATTGACCTGTACGTTCGGCTTCAGGGTAATGGTGTAGGTGCCGTTGGTGCCGGCGCTGCGGTCGAAGTTGGTCTGGACTTCAGCCGCAGCCGTCCGGAACGCTCCGTCGTTCGCCGGCTGGATGCCGTCGACCTTGAAATGGGTCGAGTCAGGCGCATCCATCGAGGTGTAAGCGATGTTGCGGGTCTTGAGCTCTTCGCGCAGCCGCTCCATCTCCTGTTCCGTCGTCAGCCGCAGCGCATCGTCGGTCTGGACGCGGAGTACAAGGTGAACACCGCCCTTGAGGTCGAGGCCAAGCTTCAGCTGCTTGTCCATCAATAACGCCGGCGAGTGAATGCCGTAGCGTTCGGCCACAATCGGATAGACGCCGACCGCGAAGAACACGGCGAAAACAACGAGAATCGTGAGGACCTTCCAGCGAAGGTTCGTCATAGGCACTGCTCCGGGAAACGTGTCCCGGCCTCTCTTCTTATGGGTTGTCTGGTTCGACCACCGGCGGTTGACCCTGCAGGCCGCCGATCGCCGCCCTGGACACTTCTATTCTCACCTTGTCGGCGATTTGCAGCTGCACGCTCTGGTCGCCGAGACGTGTGACCTGCCCGAAGATCCCGCTGGTCGTGATGACCTTGTCGTTCACTTTGAGGCTATCGAGGAACTCCTGCACCTTCTGCTGTTTACGCTTACTGGGCAGCAGAATGATGAAGTAGAAAATCCCCAGAATGAGAACAAAGGGCACGATCTGCAGAAGGGGGCTTCCGCCCTCAGCTGTCGCGCCCATGGCGAACACTGAACCGAGCTCGGGAATCATCATGAAATGTGCGGCTGGCGGGACAAGCTCTGGTAGAACGCTAGCCTGAAACTTTCAAACCGCCCAAACGCTATAGCGTCCCTAATCCGCTTCATGGTGTCAAGGTAAAAGTTCAGGTTATGCAACGTGTTAAGGGTAGCGGAGTTGATCTCGCCGGCCATGAAGAGATGACGTAAATAGGCACGGGAACAGGTGCGGCAGGTGTAGCACCCGCAGGCCGGATCGAGCGGCCGGTCGTCCTCCGCGAACTTCGCGTTTTTGATGTTCAAGCGGCCTTCGCTGGTGAAGAGCTGACCGTTGCGGGCGTTGCGGGTCGGCAGCACGCAGTCGAAGAGATCGATGCCGCGGGCCACCGATTCGATCAGATCCTCGGGAGTTCCAGTGCCCATCAGGTAGCGGGGGCGATCAGCTGGCAGCACCGGGGTGGTGCGGGACACCATTTCGTACATGACCGGAGGCGGTTCGCCGACGCTGAGGCCGCCGATCGCGTACGCATCGAAGCCGATCTCGACCGTTTTGCGCGCGCTTTCTTCGCGCAGGCTCGGAAAGACGCTGCCCTGCACGATGCCGAACTGCGCCTGCCCGGGATTGGTCACGATGACGCCAGGTGTCTGACCGGATCGAATTGCGAGGAAGCGTTCGCGTCCGCGTGCGGCCCACCGCAGTGTGCGCTCCATCGACTGACGCGCCGCCGGTTCATCCGCGGGGTGTGCGAGGCACTCGTCGAGCACCATCGCGATGTCGGATCCGAGCTGCGCTTGAATGTCGGCGGCTTTCTCCGGTGTCAGCAGGTGCGCCGAGCCGTCGAGATGCGATCGGAAATGGGCGCCCTGCTCGTCCACCGTGCGCCGATCGGCAAGGCTGAACACCTGGTAGCCGCCGCTGTCGGTCAGGAGCGGTTTGTTCCAGTTGATGAAGCGATGCAAGCCGCCGCGCCGCGCGATCAGATCGTCGCCGGGCCGGAGATAGAGGTGATAGGTGTTGCTCAAGAGAATCGTGGCGCCGGCTGACTCGAGATCGCGATGGGTGACGCCCTTGACCGCGCCCTGCGTACCCACCGGCATGAATGCCGGCGTTTCAACCAGCCCGTGAGCCGTCTGCATCCGCCCGCGACGCGCGGCGCCGTCGGTATGCGTTACCTCGAATCCGAATCCGGTCGGTTCCACAGAACAGATTACAATTTGTTTCGAGCGCTGAAGCAACACGACGGACGGTGAACAGTGAAGAAACTACGAGTCGGCGTGATCTACGGCGGCCGCTCCGGCGAGCACGAAGTCTCGCTGGCTTCGGCGGCGGCCGTGTTCCAGAACCTCGATCGCGACCGCTACGAGCCGATCGCGATCCGGATCGAGAAGGATGGCCGCTGGGCGCTGCCCGATCGTCCGCCGACGCTGGTCTCCGCGGCTGACGTCATTCACTCCAATCGCAAGGAACTGACCGATCGAACCCGCGAGGCGCACCTGGTGGCGCACCCTGGGGCCGAAACACTGATGACGATCGATCGTCAGCGCGAACAGCCGGCAGTCGTGTCGGGGCTGGCGCTCGACGTGGTGTTCCCGGTGCTGCACGGTCCATACGGCGAAGACGGCACCGTGCAGGGGCTGCTCGAACTCGCGAACGTGCCGTATGTCGGTTCGGGTGTGATGGCTTCCGCCGTCGGCATGGACAAGGCCGCGATGAAGCTTGCATTCGCCGCCCGCGGCCTGCCGATCTGTGACTACGAGGTCGTCCGCAAGCGCGACTGGCTGAGCCAGCCGCAGTCGGTGATGGAGACGGTCGTGACCCGGCTCGGATTTCCAGTGTTCGTGAAGCCAGCCAACCTCGGATCGAGCGTCGGCATCTCGAAGGCCAAGCACGCGGCGGAATTGCGCAGCGCGATCGCACTCGCCGCCGAGTTCGATCGCAAGATCGTGATCGAGGCGGCGGTGCCCAAGGCGCGCGAGATCGAGGTCGCCGTCCTCGGCAACGACGACCCGGAAGCGTCGCTGCCTGGCGAAATCATTCCCGGACGCGAGTTTTACGACTACGAAGCCAAATACCTCGACGGTGGATCCCGCGAAGTCATTCCCGCGGTGCTGCCGCCGGCGCTCGTCGATGAGATTCGCGCGCTCGCGATCAAGGCCTTCACGTCGCTCGACTGCGCCGGCATGGCCCGCGTCGATTTTCTGCTCGACGGCGACAGCGGTGCGCTCTATCTCAACGAGCTGAACACCATTCCCGGCTTCACGACGATCAGCATGTACTCGAAGATGTGGGCGGCGAGCGGCGTGCCGTACGCGCAACTGCTCGATCGATTGATCGCGCTCGCGCTCGAACGTCACGGCGAGAAACAAACGCTGCGCACGAGCATGTAAAGTTTGAGCACGACCAACGATTTTTTGACTTTTACATGCACATTGTGCTTGACACTGTCGTGCAGAGGTTCATAATCTACATCTGGTATGAGGGTGGCGGACTTAGACCATCCCTAGTGAAGCCCAACTGAAAAGTTGAGCTCGCTCTTTCGAGTCTGCAGGCAGATTCGGAAGCTGCCCCGAAGCGGCGGGCGCCGACATCGGGTGAGCGTGCCAGGCGGCAGCCACCGCGATGCGCGTGAGCGCTCTCGCAGTATCCCAACATGAAGGGGGGGATAACAGACAATGGCGAAGAAAGCCAAGGGCGGGAAGAAGAAGGCCGGCAAGAAGCGTTAAGCTGACCTCACCCGTCGACTAAAAGGGGGCGGCCGTCGCCCCCTTTTCAATTTTCCCACCTCGCACCCAGCACCTCGGACCACCAAGCCGCACCCCGCATCAGCAGTACCAGGTCTCATTCACGCGTCTCGAACCAAGCGCCGGATCTGACCACTGGGACACCGAGACACCGAGGTTGTATTCGACGGCCGCCGCGCCGCGGCGGCAGCAGGTGAACCGATGGCCGGACGCGAGTCGCTAATGTTTCCGGGGCGACTCGTGTCCAGCCGTCGGTTCACCTGATCGCGAGGCCAGCGTACGCTGGCCTCGCCGTCGAATCAATCGGCATCGGCACGCCAATGCCATGGGCATGGGATTCAAGGCTCCGTGACTCAGCGTCTCTTGTGGTCGCTGAGAAACTGCACCCCGCACGACGCACCAAGCACCGCACTAGCGATTGGTCATCGTGACACCGTCCCAGACACGAACCTGACGGATGACGTCCCACTGCTGAATCTTGTCGACCACGTCCATGCCGGCGATGACCTGACCGAAGACGGTGTATTTCGCATCGAGGTGCGGCTGCGGTGAGTGGGTAATGAAGTACTGGCTGCCGCCGGTGTCCGGCCATGGATCGAGCGCCATGCCGACGCTGCCGCGCAGGTAGGGCCGCTCGTTGAATTCGTCGCGAATCGTATAACCGGGTCCGCCTTCACCGTCGCCGCGAGGGTCGCCATCCTGCATCACGAAGTCGGGCACCACGCGGTGCACGCTCAGGCCGTTGAAATAACCCTTGAGCGCCAGGCTGATGAAATTCTGTGTGGTCAACGGCGCTTCGTTGACCGCGAGCTCGATCTGAATGGTGCCGCGATCGGTATCGAGATACACCTGAGTCGACACCGGCGGCGACACCAGCTTCGGCGACGTGTAGAGATCGGCCGCCACGGTCGTCGGCGCGGGGCGGATGAGCGTGTCCGCGTCGGCCGCCGCCGCGGGATCGATCTGCTTCAACAACATCGCCGCCCGGACCCGCACCGCCCAGTCCTTGTCCGTGAATGCGCGCTTCAACACCGGGATCGCGGACGCCGGATCGTATTTCGCGAGCGCCGCCAGGGCGGCCGCACGGGCCGTGTAGTTGGGATCGCGCTGACCGAAATCGTACGCTTCCGTCAGTGCAACGGCGCTGTTCGGCGGTTTCAACTCGCCGAGACCGTTTGCCGCCGCGGTCCGCACCGCCGCATCGTCGGCCTTGAGATGCTCGAACATGACCGCAGCAGCGTTCGGCGCGTTCAGTTTGACCAGCGAGGCGAACACCGCGGGCAGCACGCGCTGGTCGCTGTCGTTCAGCATCAGTTCGAGGCGCGGCAGGCCCGAATCGGCCGTCAACCCGCCGAGCAGCGACGCCAGCGTCGAGCGAACCTGCCAGTGCGTGTCCGGATCGAGGCCGGAGAGCAGGATCACGAAGCTTTCGTTGTCGAA
>DASXGC010000345.1:0-39370 GCA_036489235.1 Vicinamibacterales bacterium | reverse complement strand
GCGATTGCCGTCGCAGACCAGAACGCTGTGCGCATCACGGCCTCCATCCTCAGCGGGCGCAGGCGGGTTTCCGTCCTTCACGCTCGAGCTGGCAGCATGCTACACCTAACGCCTCGAGCGCGGCTCCGCGCGGCGCGGGGGGCACGCTTGTGATCGGATGATTGGATTTCAGAAGGTGGTGCGGAAGAGGGGATTCGAACCCCTACGGTATTGCTACCGCCAGCCCCTCAAGCTGGTGCGTATGCCAGTTTCGCCACTTCCGCGCTGAGGTCGATCGAAGTCCGTGCGCTGAACCCGAGTGCGTTACTTGGGCGGCTGCGCCGGGGGTGTTGCCGGTGTCGCCGGGGGTGTTGCTGGTATGACCGGTGCCGGTGCCGTCTTTACGGGCGCTGGAGCGGATGTCCCGCTGACGAGCGACCCCGGTCCACGCTGGCCAATCATCGCCAGGGCGAGCGCGAAAATCATGAACAGCGCCGCGAGCACCGCCGTCGCCTTCGAGAGCAACGTCGCACCACCGCGGGCGCCGAACGCCGACTGGCTGCTGCCGCCGCCGAACGCTGCCGCCATGTCGCCCTTGCCCTGCTGCAGAAGGATGACCATCAGCAACACCAGGCAAATCAGCACGTAGAAGGTCGAGATCAGATAATACAGAACCATAAACTGCTTACTTCCGCGAACAGGAAACCGCAATTATACAGCAGGCTGACGGCTCTTTGTCACGATCTCCCCGAAGCTCCTGACGTCCAGGCTGGCGCCTCCCACCAACGCGCCATCGACGTCCGGTTCGGAAATGATCTCGCGGATATTGTCGGATTTCACGCTGCCGCCGTAGATCACGCGACAGCCGTCGGCGGCATCCGCTCCCAGCCATTGCCGCAACCGCTTCCGGATATGCGCATGGGCCTCGCCGGCCTGCGCCGCGGTCGCAGTTCGCCCGGTCCCGATCGCCCACACCGGCTCGTACGCAATCACCAGCGCCGCGACCTGCGTGGCGGACACATGCTCGAGGCCGTCCTTGATCTGACGATCGAGGACCGCGAACGTCTCGTCGCGCTCGCGTTCCTCGAGCGTCTCACCAATGCAGACGATCGGCGTGAGTCCTGCGGCGATTGCCGCCAGCACCTTGCGGTTGACGATGGCGTCGGACTCGCTGAACAGCCGCCGCCGTTCGGAATGTCCGACGATCACGTACGGCGCGCCGGCCTCCTTCACCATCGCCGGCGACACCTCGCCTGTGAACGCACCTTCCCGTTCCCAGTAGACGTCCTGCGCGGAGACGGCGATGTTCGTCCCGCGCAGCGCTTCCGCCACCGGATGCAGCGCGGTGAACACCGGCGCGACGACGATATCCACGCCGCTGACGTCTTTGACGAGCGCGTGCAGATCGCGCACGAACGAGACCGCTTCGTGCACGGTCTTGAACATCTTCCAGTTTCCGGCGATGAATGGTGTGCGCATAAAGTGCTGGCTCGGCTGATGCCCCGCGCCGGGACTACTGAACGTTCGGCTTTTCCGTCAACGCCGCGACGCCAGGCAGCACGCTGCCGCCGAGAAATTCGAGTGACGCGCCGCCGCCGGTCGAGATGTGTGTGATCTTGTCGGAAATGCCGGCCTTCTTCACCGCCGCGATCGAATCTCCGCCGCCGATGATGGTCGTTCCGTGCACGCCCGCGACGGCCTGGGCGACCGCATTGGTGCCGGCTGCGAACGCGTCCACCTCGAACACGCCCATCGGCCCGTTCCAGACGATGGTCTTCGCGGCGGCGATGGCGGTCGTGTACGCCGCGATGGTCGCCGGACCGATGTCCACGCCCATGCGATCGCCGATCGCCGCGTCGCCAACCTGAAGCAGCTCGCTGCCGGCACTGCCGTCGATCCTGGTGGTGACGACATGATCGATTGGCAGGCCGAGACGTACGCCGCGCTTCTCTGCATCCGCCGTGATCGCCCGGGCCTCGTCGAGCTTGTCGTCTTCGACCAGCGATTTGCCGACCGCGACGCCGCGCGACTTGAAGAACGTGTAGGCCATCGCCCCGCCGATGATCAGGTGGTCGACTTTGCCCAGCATGTTCTGGATGACATCGATCTTGTCCGACACCTTCGCGCCGCCGATAATCGCGACGAACGGCCGTTCCGGCGCCTGCAACGCGCCACCGAGGTAACGAAGTTCCTGTTCCATCAACAGCCCGGCCGCCGCCTGCGCGACGTGATGCGTGATCCCCTCGACCGATGCGTGTGCCCGGTGTGCCGCGCCAAACGCATCGTCCACATAGACGTCAGCCAGCGACGCCAGCGCCGCGGCGAAGGCCGGATCGTTTTTCTCTTCTTCGGGATGAAAACGAAGGTTTTCGAGCAGGACCACCTGGCCGGACGTCCGCGCCGCACCAACCGCCTCACGGGCGCCGTCACCGACACAATCGGCGGCGAAGATGACCGGCTTGCCGAGTAGTTCGGCCAGCCGATCGGCCACCGGTTTCAGGCTCATGTCGGGATTGGCCTTGCCTTTCGGGCGGCCCAGATGGCTGGCGAGCACCGGCGTCGCGCCTCGATCGAGCACGTACTTGACCGTCGGCAATGACGCGCGAATACGGGTGTCGTCTCCAATTCGGCCGTGCTTGATCGGGACGTTGAAGTCCACGCGGATGAAAACGCGTTTGCCTTTGAGATCGAGATCGCGAACTGAGAGTTTCATCGTTACGCTCGGCTGAGGCCTCGCGGACGAGCCGCTACAGGCCCTTCGCGACGAGCTTCCGCAGCAGATCGACGCAGCGGTTCGAGTAGCCCCACTCGTTGTCGTACCAGGACAGCACCTTCACGAAGTCGCCTTCCATCACTTTCGTATATGGCAGATCGACGATCGACGAGTGCGGATTGCCCTTGAAATCGATCGACACGAGCTCTTCCGACGAGCACTCAAGGATGCCCTTGAGCGGGCCATCCGCAGCAGTCTTGAACGCGTCGTTGACCTGCTCGGCGGTCACCGTCTTGTTCAGCAGCGCGACCAGGTCAACGCACGACACGTTCGGTGTCGGCACCCGCATCGAGATGCCGTCGAGTTTGCCTTTCAGCTCTGGCAGCACTTCGCCGACCGCGGCTGCCGCGCCGGTGGTGGTGGGGATCATAGAAAGCGCGGCCGCGCGCGCCCGGCGCAGATCCTTGTGCGGCAGGTCGAGCAGTTGCTGATCGTTGGTATAGGAATGGATCGTCGTCATCCACCCCTTCTTGATGCCGAACGACTGATGCAGCACCTTGGCCAGCGGCGCCAGGCAGTTGGTCGTGCATGACGCGTTCGAGATGATCTGGTGCTTCGCCGGATCGTAGGCATCGTCGTTGACGCCGAGGACGACCATCACGTCCGGCCCCTTGGCTGGCGCGGTAATGATCACCTTCTTTGCGCCCGCCTCGATATGTTTCGACGCCCCGGCCCGGTCGGTGAACAGGCCGGTGGACTCGAACACGACATCGACGCCCAGATCCTTCCAGGGCAGCTGGCCTGGATCGCGCAGCGACAGGACCTTGAATTCGTCGCCGTCCACCGCGATGCTGTCCGCTTTGGCTTGGACCCTCGCATGCAGGTTACCCAGCACCGAGTCGTACTTCAGCAGGTGTGCGAGCGTATGCGCACTCGTCAGATCGTTGATTGCGACGAAATTGATGTTCTTATCGCTGAGCGCGGCGCGCATGATGTTGCGGCCGATGCGACCGAACCCGTTAATGCCAACCCTGACCGGCATCGCTGACCTCTTTTCTCGGATGGCCCTGCCCGTCTGTGCTTGGGCACGCCTGAAGCGCTACACGCTTCCGGCACAAACGTTTCATTCTACAATAAGCCTGCCGAGATGTACTTCCTCTATAGCCTGCTCACGTTCCTGGCGTTTGTCGCCGTATCACCGTACTTTTTGTACCAAGCGTTGCGCTACAAGAAGTACATCGGCAGCCTGCGGCAGCGACTCGGCTTCCTGCCGATCTCGTTCAACATCGACGCCGAAGAATCAATCTGGATACACGCGGTTTCGGTTGGCGAGGCACTGACCGCCCGCGCGCTGGTCGACGACCTCAAGCTCCGGTATCCGCGTCTGCGCGTGTTTCTGTCCACGACGACCATGGCCGGACAGCAGGTGGCGAAGAAGAGCCTGACCAGCGTGGACGAGGTGTTTTACTTTCCTTTCGACTGGACCTTCATCGTCCGCCGCACGCTACGGCTGGTGCGCCCGCGGCTGTTCATCATGATGGAGACCGAGATCTGGCCGAACCTTCTCCATGAATGCCGGCGCAATCGCGTGAAGACGGTGATGATCAACGGCCGAATCTCGTCACAGTCGTTTTCGCGCTATCGGCTGATCCGGCCGTTCTTTCGTCGGGTCCTCGGCGACGTGGACCGCTTCTGCATGCAGAGCGAAGAGTCGGCGCGCCGGATCACCGATCTCGGCGCGAATCTGGCGCACGTCACCGTGACCGGAAGTCTGAAATTTGATTCGCTCGAACTGCCGGCGCCGGCTGTGCACGGACGCCCGCGCGAGCGGGTGCTGCGGTTCTTCCGGGTGTCACCGGCTCGCACGGTGATCGTGGCCGGCAGCACCATGCGGGGTGAAGAGGCGCCGGTGCTGCGCGCGTTTGCCCGCATCAAAACCACCACACCGACGGCGTTGCTGGTGCTGGCGCCGCGTCATCCCGATCGCTTTGTCGAGGTCGAGCGGCTTGCCCGCGACGCCGGGTTCGTGGCCACGCGCCGCTCGCAGCTGCCGATTGACGCCGAGCCGCGCCAGGACGTCGTCGTGCTGGACACACTCGGAGAGCTCGCGCAGTTGTACCAGCTTGCCACCGCGGTCTTCGTCGGCGGCAGCATCGTCGACTACGGCGGACACAACATCCTGGAGCCGGCAATCTTCGGCAAGCCGATCGTCTTCGGTCCGCACATGCAGAACTTCAAGGAAATCGCCGCGGCCTTTCTCAGCAATTCAGCGGCAGTCCAGGTTCCGTCGGAGTCCGAGCTCGACGAAACGCTGGTCGCCCTTGTCACCGACCCGGTTCGCCGGGCGCGCCTTGGTGCCGCCGCCCGGGCGCTGGTCGATGCGAATCGCGGCGCCAAGAACAAGACGCTCGACGTCATCGCCGAGTTATTGCCCCGCGAGGACGGCCGTCGCGCCGTCGTTCGTCCTTTCCGACTGGTGCATTGATCCGAGTCTTGAGCGCGGCGTACAGCGCGGTCGCAGCCTGGCGGCGCCAGTGGTACTTGGCGAATCCGTCGAGGCGGCGGCGCCTGGCGCGTCCGGTCATCAGCGTCGGCAACCTGCGTGTCGGCGGCAGCGGCAAGACACCGATCGCCGCACACATCGCGCAGCTGTTGTTGGAAGAGGGCGAGCGTCCGGCCATCCTGACGCGTGGCTACGGCCGGCGCCGCGCCGAGGACGGCGTCACCGTCGTCTCCGACGGGACCGGCGTGCACGCCGCCCTCGAGGTCGCCGGCGACGAGCCCCTGATGCTGGCGCGCGCGCTTCCAGGAGTTGCCGTGCTGGTCGGATCCGATCGGTACTTGTCCGGCTGTCTGGCGGAGAATCGTTTTGGCGCAACGGTGCACGTGCTGGACGACGGATTCCAGCATCTGGAACTCGAGCGGGATCTCGACCTGTTGCTCGTATCAGAAGACGACCTGCACGATCGGCCGATGCCGGCGGGTCGCCTGCGCGAAGGGCTGGGCGCCGCCGCGACTGCGGATGCGGCGCTCGTTTCGGCCGGCTACGACACGGCAGCGGAGCGTATCGGCCGCGCATTGCACGTCGACACGGTGTTTCGCGTGACGCGTGTGATCGGCGCACCGCGGATGCTTGGTGGTGAACGCGATACCGTGGTGGTGCCTCAAGCGTCGCGCGTATTCGTCGTGTCCGGGATCGCGCGGCCCGAGCGCTTCGTGAACGACATTGTCGGCGCCGGCTGGGAAATCGCCGGCCTGATCGAATTCCGCGATCACCACCGGTTCGACTCCGCCGACGTGGCCCGAATCACCGCGGAGGCACGGCGCGCCGGCGCCGCGATCGTGTTGACGACGGAAAAAGACGCGACGCGGCTGGCGGCGTGCGAGCTCGGCGACTTGCCGGTCGCTTCTGTTCCGCTGATGGTCGGCATCGAGTCGGCGGCGGCGTTTCGCACATGGCTGCTCGCGCGCCTGTCGGCCGCTCGCACCCAGCATTTCGCACCTCGCACCCCGTCCCTCGCACCAGGCACCCCGCACCTCGCACCCAGCACGTCGCACCCAGCACCGAAGCAATGAGACACCGTCTCGAGTACCTGATCGTGCGGGCGCTCATCGCCGTGGTCGGCGTAATGCCGGACGCGGCCGTGCGCGCCTGCGGAACGACGCTCGGAATGGCGTTCTATACGATCGATCGCGCCCACCGGCGGATCGCCGAGCGCAACCTGGCCACTGCCTTTCCAGCACGGCCCGAGTCAGAACGGCGGGCCATCGCACGTGCGGCGTTCACGCATTTCGGCCGTCTGCTTTTCGAGCTGCTCAAGTTCAGCACGCTGTCGCGCGAGCAGATGCTGGCCCGGGTCGAATTCGATGGGGAAGAGCGGGCGCGGCTCGCCTACGCCCAGGGCAAAGGCGTCCTCTTCATCACCGGCCACTTCGGATTCTGGGAGCTGCACGCGATGGTGCACGCGCTTCAGATCGAACCGATCGGGTTGCTGGCCCGCGCACTCGACAATGCCGAGCTCAATCAACTGCTCGAACAGATGCGGCAGGGCACCGGCAACACCGTGATCTATCGTCAGGGAACGATTCGACGCGTGATGCGGGCGCTGCACGCAGGTCAGGGCGTTGCCGTGCTCATCGACCAGCACGTCATGACGCGTGACGCAATCTACGTGGACTTCTTCGAACGGCCGGCGGCGACGACGTCGGCGGTGGCGGCGCTGGCCCTCCGAACCGGCGCGCCGGTGGTTCCAGTCTTCGCGCTTCCCCTACCCGGCGGCAGGTATCGCCTCATCTACGAGCACCCGGTCGCCCCTCCGAGCGGTGAAAGCGACGATGCCGTCCACGATTTCACTCAGCGATGCACCGACGTGCTGGAAATGTATGTCCGCCGCCATCCGGACTTGTGGCTGTGGATGCATCGGCGCTGGCGCGATGATGGCCCAGCGGCGGATTCGGTGCCGGGGATGTTTCCATCCGCGCAGCGCGACGTCGATACGGGGGAGTGATCCACCACCGAGACACACGACACCGAGACAATCCACCACCGAACCACCGAGACACGGAGTCACTGGTTCTTTTGTACAACCCAAGAGGATCTCTGTGTCTCCGTGCCTCTGTAGTTGTTTACTCCGTGTCTCTACATTTTTGCGGCGAAGCGCGACGTCGATCCTGGCGAGTGACTAACCACCGAGAACACACGACACCGAGACAATCCACCACAGAACCACAGAGACGCGGAGGCACGGAGTTCTGTTGTACAACCCCAGAGGATCTCTGTGTCTCCGTGCCTCTGTGGTGCCTTACTCCGAGTCTCTATGTTTTTGCGGCGATGGGCATCCGCCAGCCGGTGCCGAACGCCCGGTCGGTGACCTTCAGTCCCGGCGCCGCCTGCTTGCGTTTGAACTCGGCCAGCCGGACCAACCGCATCACGCGATGGACGGTGTCTGCATCAAAGCCGGCGGCAACGATCTCTTCGGCCGGCTGATGCCGCTCGACGTGGCGCTGGAGGATGTCGTCGAGCATCTCGTACGGCGGCAGCGAATCCTGGTCGGTTTGATTCGGCCGCAATTCCGCCGACGGCGCTTTGGTCAGGCTTGCCTCCGGGATCACCGCGCAGATCTGATTGCGCCATTGCGCAATGCGGTAGACCATGGTCTTCGGCACGTCGGCAATCACTGCCAGGCCCCCTGACATGTCGCCATACAACGTGCAGTAGCCGACCGACAACTCCGACTTGTTTCCGGTCGTGAGCAGCATCGCGCCGCGCTGATTCGACAGCGCCATCAGCAGGTTGCCGCGGATACGCGCCTGAATGTTCTCTTCCGCCACGCCCGAGGGTCGCCCGGCGAATGCGTCGCGGAGTGTCCTCTGCATCGCACGCATCGCCGGTTCGATCGGCAGCGTCAGTGTCTCGATGCCGAGATTTCCCGCGAGTTCGCGCGCATCTTCGATGCTCCCTTTGCTCGAGTACGGCGACGGCATCAGGACGCCGAGCACGTTGTTCGCGCCGAGCGCTTCAACCGCGATCGCTGCCGTCAGCGCGGAATCGATCCCGCCGGACAATCCGAGGACGACAGTGGCGAAGCCGCACTTGCGCACGTAGTCGAACGTGCCAAGCACGAGCGCGCGCCAGATTTCTGACTCGATGCCGACATCCGACGGTGGTGCAATCGAACCAGCGGTCGTCAGGTCGCAGATGACGACATCGGGGCCGAACGAACGGCCACGGGCAATCGGAGCGCCGTCGGCGTTGAAGGCGCAACTGCGACCATCGAACACCACATCATCGTTGCCGCCGAACTGATTCACGTAGGCAACGGCCACGTGGTGCTTGCGCGCCAGGCTGCTGATCATCTCCTCGCGCCGGACGTGCTTCCCGGCCGAAAATGGCGATGCGGACAGGTTGACGACCGCGGTGGCACCGGCATTGATCAACTCTTCGACGGGATCGTGGTGGTAACGCCGCCGCTTCCAGAAATCGCGATCGTTCCAGATGTCCTCGCAGATGCTGATGCCGACACGCGTGCCGCCGAAGTCGAGGACTTGAGGACCGTGAAACGGCTCGAAGTAGCGATCCTCGTCGAACACGTCGTATGTCGGCAGCAGCGCTTTGCGAAAGCGGTGTTCGATCTTCCCGTGACGCAACAGCGCTGCAGTGTTGAAGAGCGGCCGTCCCTGGTCGGACGGATTGGGCTCGGGCAGACCCACGAGGACGGGCGGGAGTTCTGCCGCGGTGCGCGCGAGGTCATCGAGCGCAGCCCAACTGCGGCTGACGAAGCCGGGGTTGAGCAGCAGATCGCGCGGCAGGTAGCCGACCAGTGCAAGCTCCGGCGTGACGGCGAGGTCGGCGCCTGCGGCGTGCGCCACACGCAACGCGTCGAGAATCAGGCCGGCGTTGCCGGCGAGATCACCGACCGTTGGGTTGATCTGGAGCAGTGCGATCTTCATCACGCGCCGTGCTACGCTCGTCACGAACGGGCTTCACCTACGTATTACATCATGAACCGCAGTGTGAACCGGATCGTGAACCGGTTGGTCATCCTCGCGCCGAACTGGCTCGGCGACGCCGTCATGGCGCTGCCGGCGATCGCCGACGTGCGACGCGCTTTTCCGGAGGCAACGATCACGATGGCCGCCCGTTCGACGGTCGCGCCGCTGTTTGCGATGGTCAGCGACGTCGACGGCACCATCGTGCTGCCGCGCGCGGCGTCGGTGATGAACCCGTCCACGTGGCAGGAACTCGGATCGGAACTCGCCGGCGGGCGGTTCGACGCCGCGCTGCTGTTGCCCAACTCGATCCATTCTGCGCTGATCGCCAGTCGCGCCGGAATCGCAGACGTCTGGGGCTATCGGGGCAATTGGCGCGGCCGGTTCCTGAGCCGGGCGCTAGCGCCGCCGTCCGGGCTCCACCAGGTGGCCTACTACCAGCACTTGGTCAACGCGCTCGGTTGCGCCAACGGATCGAGCGAGCCGAGAATCAACGTCCCGAGCGCCGCCTGCGAGGCCGCACGGCGCATGCTGACTGAAGCCGGCTGGGACGGCCGCGCGCCACTGGTCGCGCTGGCTCCGGGTGCCGCCTATGGCGGCGCCAAAAAATGGCCTTCGGTCTCGTTCGCGGAACTGGCGTCGGCGCTCGCAGCGGACGGGATTTCCTGTGTGATGGTCGGCAGCGCCGCCGATGCAGACACGGGACAGGACGTGGCGCGCGCGTCGGCCGGCAAAGGCTTGTTGAACCTGATCGGCCGCACCGATCTGACGACGCTCGCTGGCGTGTTGTCCTGCTGTCGAACGCTGGTGACGAACGATTCCGGCGCCATGCATCTCGGAGCGGCGGCCGGCGTCAGCGTCACGGCCGTCTTTGGTCCGACAAATGAGCGCGCCACGCGTCCGCTCGGCGATGCACACGTCGTGCTGACGCACGACATCTGGTGCCGGCCCTGCATGCTCCGGGAATGTCCGCTCGACCACGGCTGCATGCGCGGCGTCGCCGCGGGTACGGTCTTGAACGCGACCCGCAGGATGTTGTGACGAGTGCGACGCTTCTCCGTCCGGCGGTTTTCCTCGACCGCGACGGCACCATGATCGCGGACGTCGGCTATCTCGACGCCATCGACCAGATTGCCTTCTTTCCGTGGACCGTTGACGCGATCCGGCTGCTGAACCGCGGTGGCTTTCCGGTCGTCGTGATCACGAATCAATCCGGCGTTGCGCGTGGCATCTTCACTGAGTCGTTCGTCGACGAAGTCCATCGCGCCATTTCCGCGCGGGTCGAGGCGGGCGGAGCACATGTCGACGCGTACTACTATTGTCCGCACCATCCCGACGGGAGCGTCGCGGCGTTCGCGAGCGTGTGCGACTGCCGCAAGCCCGGGCGAGCCCTGGTGGACCGCGCGGCGGCCGATCTGGGAATCGATCCGGAGCGGTCCTTCATGGTTGGTGACCGCTGGCTCGATGTGACACTTGGCGGTGCGATGCATGGACGCGGCATTCTGGTGCGCACCGGCGTGGGAGCCCGCGAAGAGGCGCATCCATTGCCGGGCGTGACGGCTGACGCGATCGTCGATAACCTCGCCGCAGCGGCCAGCTGGATTCTGTCGAGATAAGATCTTCGAAGAAACGACATGCCGATTTCCCGATCCGTCCATCCATTGCCAGGTGAAGCCGAACGCCGCGAACGTTTGCTCGGGCTGGTCAACGGCTTCTCGAGTCGCCGGGTGCTGGTCGTCGGCGACCTGATTGCCGACGAGTTCATCTACGGAGAAGTGGCCCGCGTCTCGAGAGAGGCGCCGGTTCTGATTCTGCGCTACGACAACACCGAGATGGTCGCCGGCGGCGCCGGCAATGCTGCCAACAACGTCGCGGCGCTCGGTGCGCGCGCCAGACTGGTGGGTCTCGTGGGCACGGACTCGGAAGGCGGCCGCCTGCGTTCGAGCTTCCACCATGGCGTGGAGAAGACACATGTCGTGCGGACGCGGGGCTATCGGACGCCGGTGAAGACGCGCATCCTGGCCGGCGGCGTGCACGCTGCCCGTCAGCAGGTCGTGCGTATCGATCGGGAGAGCGGCTGGCCACTCGACGAGACGATCAGCTCGACTCTGGCGAGGAAGATTGCGCCGGCACTCGAGGCCTGTGACGCCGTGGTCCTGTCGGACTATGGATCAGGGCTGGTGACATCCGCGCTTGCCGCCACCATCCGTCGCCTGCTGGCGCGGAGCGGGCGGCGGCGCCCGGTTCCGGTGCTGATCGACTCGCGCTATCGCCTGCTCGACTATCGCGGCCTCGCCACCTGCACGCCGAATGAATCGGAGGTGGAGCAGCTACTCGGCATCGAGATCAAGGACGACCCGGCGGCGCTCGAACGGGCTGGACGATTGCTGTTGCGAAAGACGGCGATGCAGGCCGTGCTGGTGACGCGGGGCAGCCGTGGCATGGCCCTGTTTCAGCCCAAACAACCGACCGTGCACGTGCCAATCTTCGGTTCGGATGAAGTGACCGACGTCACCGGCGCAGGCGACACGGTGATCGCCACATTCGCATTGTCCCTCGCGGCCGGCGGATCGTTTTACGAAGCCGCCCGGCTGGCGAACTACGCTGGTGGTCTGGTCGTGATGAAACGCGGTACCGCTACTGTCACCGCCGGTGAGCTTTCCGACGCGGTGACGGCCGATCATCACACGCCCCCCGAATCGTGGTCACAGGACGGCGCGGCGCAGGGCCGCCGCTCCCTCGTCTGAGTTCCGCGTGGGTGTGATCCTTTCCGAGCCAGAATTGGCGGCCGCTGTGGCGCGCGATCGCGCCGCAGGTCGCACCGTCGCGTTCGCGAACGGCTGCTTCGATCTGTTGCACGTCGGACATGCCCGCTATCTGCAGGGATGCGCGGTGGAAGCCGATCGCCTGGTCGTCGCTGTGAACGACGATCGGTCTGTCGGTGGCCTCAAGGGCCCTGGCCGTCCGATTCTGACGGCATCGGATCGGGCCGAGCTCGTCGCCGCCCTTCGCGGTGTTGATTACGTGGTCGTGTTCGGCGATGCCGACGTTGAGCGGCTGTTGCTGTTGCTGAAGCCGGACGTGCACTGCAAGGGTACCGATTACACCGTCGAAACGGTGCCGGAGCGGGCAGTCGTCCTGGGGTACGGCGGCAGGACGGCGATCGTCGGCGACCAGAAAACCCATGCCACGCGAGAACTGCTGGCGCGCATCCGTCGCATCGGTGACGACTGAACAGTGGGGACCGATCGCTTTCTTATCGTCCGACTGGGTGCGCTGGGCGACGTGGTGCACGCCATCCCGGTGGCTGCCGCATTGCGCCGCGCCTTTCCGTCGGCGCGGATCGACTGGCTGGTCAGCGCTAAACATCGCGAAATTCTCGACCTCGTGCCGGTCATCGATCGTCGTCTTGTGCTCGAAGATTTTTTTTCCGATGTGCGGGAGCTTCGGAACACGCGGTATGACGTTGCGATTGATTTGCAGGGACTGCTGAAGTCGGCGCTGGTGGCCCGAGGGTCTGGCGCTCCACGTGTCATCGGGTTCGCCGCGCCGTACGCTCGCGAGCGCTTCGCGAGCCTCTTCTACACCGAGTCGTACGACCCTGGGCGCGGCGGTTTGTACCATCCGCGAGAAACCCGTCACGTGGTCGAGATCAACCTCGGCATGCTCGAACAACTGGGCGTGCCGCTGGCTCCGCCGGAATTTCCGATTGAGCCGGTCGATTCGATGGCTGTGCGTCGAGCACGTGAGGAAGCCGGCGGTCGCTTCGCGCTGCTGAACCCGGGCGCGGCGTGGCCCAACAAACGGTGGCCGCCCGAACGCTTTGCCGCCGTAGCGGCACATCTTTTCGAGCGGTACGGCCTCAAGTCGGTCGCGTTGTGGGGACCAGGGGAAGAACAGCTCGCTCAGCAAGTCGTTGCCGGCGCCAACGGCGCGGCCGTCCTCTCGCCAACGACGACGATCGCAGATATCGCCGGCTTGACGCGTGAGGCGGTATTGATGGTTTCCGGGGATACCGGGCCGACGCACATCGCCGCCGCGCAGGGCACGCCGCTCGTGGGCATCTACGGGCCGACGCGACCCGTGCGCAACGGTCCGATGTCGCCGCGCGATCTCACCGTCTCTCGCGATACGATTTGTCAGTGTCACCATCTGCGCCGCTGCCGGATCGATCGGATGTGCCTGCTGGATATCGATGCGGCCGAGGTGATCGCGGCGGTCGATCGGCGGCTGGCTGAGGCGTCTGCTCGTGGCTGATCGTGCGCCCGCGATTCCTGGCGGGATGATCGCTGTGCTGGCGCGGCTCAGAGTCGCGCTCGGATTTGTGATGGGAGCGCTGGTCCTGGTACTCGCACAGCCGTCGCGGCGATCGCTGTTTGCAGGCATGCTGGTGGCGGTCATCGGAGAGGCCCTCCGAGTCTGGGCTGCCGGCCACCTCCACAAATCGCGCGAGGTCACTGCGTCGGGTCCCTATCGGTGGATCCCTCATCCGCTTTATGTCGGCTCTTCGATCATGGGACTCGGCCTCGCCATTTCGTGCCGGAGCGTGACGGTCGCCGTTGTGATCGCCGTCTATCTGGCGACCACGCTGACTGCCGCGGTCAAGAGCGAGGAAGCATTCCTGCGGCGGACCTTCGGCGCTCAGTACGACCTGTATCGCCAGGGCGTGGTGGCGCAGCGGTCACAGGCGTCAGCGCGACGGTTCAGTGTCGCGCAGGCGATGGCCAATCGCGAGTACCGAGCCGTCGCTGGCCTGCTGATCGCGATGTTGCTGCTGGCGTTGAGGGCGTCGTATAATGGAGCGTTTTGGCAGGCAGCCGGAACGAAGTAGATCAGGCCGGGCGGTTAGCTCAGTTGGTAGAGCACCGGCTTTACACGCCGGCTGTCACAGGTTCGAGTCCTGTACCGCCCAAATCAGCTCGAGGTTCAGGTTATTCGCGGTCAGATGTCAGAATTCCATTACTGAAATTCCAGTCTGAAATCTGCAATCTGTTTCTGCAATATCATTAGTTCGATACGGGGTCGTAGTTCAGTTGGTTAGAACGCCGGCCTGTCACGCCGGAGGCCGCGGGTTCGAGTCCCGTCGACCCCGCCAACATCCATCGCCAGCACACCAGAGTCAGACCGGGAGTGACAGCCCGGTCTGTGCGTTCTTGCCTCGCATTTCAGCCCGAAAAAGGCTCGTTTAGTACCCTTAGCAAGTCCTCATAAGTTCTTCCGGACTCAGATTTCAGTCGGCCTTTCAATCCGCGTTCAAGCGTGTAAGAGAGTAGAGATTACACGCTCTCTGTCAGCATGCTGACGTTTACACGGTTGGAACGACTCTAAACTGCTGATGACGTGTGGTTCGCTAATTGCAAACCATTAAACGCGCTGGGCCCTAGAAGGTGTTGCCCAAGGAGTATGCAGTCGATGACGATCCTAGCCGTTGACGGAGGCGACCGGGTTCTTGCGGCGCACTTCGAAGTGTTGCGTCGGGCCGGTCACCAGGTAACTCAGGCGCAGTCCTTTGAGGTTGCGCGCGAGATGCTCCTGCACGGCGATCAGCATTTTGATTTGTTGATTACGAATCGCCGCCTGAAGGCCTACAACGGACTGCACTTGGTGTCGTACACGCAGTCGTTTTGTGCCCATGTCGCTGCGATCGTAGTGGACAACGCCGCCGACGCCTTCAGTGAATCCGAGGCCTACCGCTTCGGCGCCTACTACCTCGCCGGGCCGGTCGAGTCCGACGAGCTCCAGGCGATCGTGAAAGCCGCCGGCGCCAGGCGCCCGATCAGGCCTTCGCCAAGAGCCGTTCTTCAGCCGGTGCTTCGTCAGTCAGACGAACACGCGCCGCTCGAAACTGCTGAAACGGCATATGGCACTGGTATTTTCGGAGAAAACTGAGAAAGCGCTTGTAGTCGTCCAGCTCGAGATTGAAGCTCACCACCAGCGCCTTGTAATTCCCCCGCGTCCGATCAAGACCCCTGCTGACAATCGCGCGAACGTCCTCTCGCGTGATATCCCGTCGCATGAACGGCTCGTAGACGGCTGACCAGAACGACTCGCCGTTGTTGCTCATGCGCTCCAGCAGCATGTCCGCAGTCCGCTTGGCCGGCACCTTCGCAGCGTTGATCGCGACCTCGGTGTGATGTCCGCCGCAGATTTCCCGCGGCAACTCCGCGAGCGTGATCGATCCGCTTTGGCTCCGAACTACGAGACGTTCTGCGACGTTCTTCAATTCGCGAACGTTACCCGGCCAGTGATACGCCGTGAGCTGGCGCAGCGCGTCTTCGGCAATCGTCGGCTGCGGCACGTTGTACTGTTTGCTGAAGGTGCGGAAGAAATGTCCGAACAATGGCGCGACGTCTTCTTTGCGCTCCCGCAGGGGCGGAATCGCCACGTGGATGACGTTGAGGCGGTAATACAGATCCTCGCGGAAGCTCTGCTCGCCGACGCGTGCGAGAAGATTTCGATTGGTCGCCGAAATGACGCGCACGTCAACCACCGTCGCGACGCGTTCGGAACCCACGCGCTGGATTTCGCCGTTCTCGAGAAATCTCAGGAGCAGAGCCTGCATTCGCAGACTCATCTCGCCGACTTCATCCAGGAAAATCGTGCCGCCCTGGGCCTGCTCGAGCCAGCCGCGCTTGTCGCGATAGGCGTCGGTAAAGCTACCCCGTACGTGACCGAAGAGCTCAGATTCCAGCAGTGAATCCGGAACCCCCGCGCAGTTGATCGTCACCAGTGGCATGTGAGCCCGTCGGCTGCGCTGATGAATCATCCGCGCCACGATTTCCTTGCCCACTCCGCTCTCGCCGGTGATGAGAACTTTCGCCTCCGAGCGTGAGGCGCACACGACCTCTTGTTCAATATCTCGAATGACCGCGCTGGCCCCGACAATCTGTACCGAGTTATCCATGGTGAGGTCTTTTGTCTGCCGTTTATCTGCTGCCCAACACTTTATACCGGCTGAGCCGAACCTTTGTCAACCGTTAAACGAACAATAAGTCCGTTACAGTCCTGTTTCACGTACTCTTCTCAAACTAGTGCGCAAAAATTGGATTTCGTTACAGGCAGTCGGGCGGTTCAAACGATCAGAACTGCCCTCGCAGGCGATCCAAGGTCGGGCGACCTGGCGCGAGTAAGTATCCGAGCAAGGAATGTAACTCGGAATACACGATCATGCCTATTGACACATCTGACAGTCGGAATCAGGCGAGCGGTTCGACCTTGGTGGGGTTCCGACGACTCAAATCCTGATCTCCTCTGGGATAACACCGCTACCGGCGAGACATCAGTCTGGTCATGAAATCATCGATGTTGATGAGCGTGCCGCTCTTCAGACTGACAAATTTGAACTGGCAGCTCGTAGCTCGCGGCGATCTCGACGGCGGACGGTGGGAACGGCGGATCTCAACGGGGATGCTCGTGTACATGAATGGCAGTGGCACCGCCATGACGGCATCGGCGCCTTTACCGGCATCCAGACTCGGGCTGAAACCGGTCCAGTAGCCGCCGCCACCATTGCCATTCGAAAGACAATTAAAGATATCCCTCCGGGGTACAAATCACCCGCTTTTGGCCGATACTATGGCCGCTGGATGCTCTTTACGAGTGTCCTCGATCGGTAAGCCGTCCGAAAGGAGCCCGTGATGTTGCGCGTTTCTGCGGCGCTGGCGTTCAGTGCCCTCCTCGTTTCGTCGGTCCCCGCGGGAGCGGCGGACAAAGCGACCGTCACGTTCACGAAGGACGTTGCGCCGATCTTCCAGGAAAAATGCGAGTCGTGTCATCGGCCGAACAACATGGCGCCGATGTCGCTGACGACGTACGAAGAGGCAAGGCCGTGGGCCAAGTCGATCGCCGCACGGGTCGGTTCGCGTCAGATGCCGCCGTGGCACATCGACAAGACGGTCGGCATCCAGCAATTCAAGAACGATCGCTCACTGAGCGACGAGCAGGTCGACATCATCGAGAAATGGGTCGCTGACGGAGCGCAGAAAGGCGATCCGAAAGACATGCCGCCGGCGAAGGTGTTCGCTGACCAGACCGGCTGGAGCATGTCGAACAAGTACGGCGAGCCCAGTCTGATCGTGAAGTCGCCTGAATACACCATGCCGGCGGTTGCGACCGACGCCTGGTGGCGCCCGACTGTTCCTACTGGTCTGACCGAGCCGCGCTGGGTTCGCGCCATAGAGATTCGTCCGGTCGGCAAGGGCGCGCGCAAGATCACGCATCACGCGCTCGCACGTCTCCAGCAGCCGGAAGATATGGATCCGGCGCTCTTTACCAACGATCCCAACGTCTCCGGCGACGGCCTCTTCATGGAGTGGGCGGTCGGCAAGAACGGCGACGAGATGCGTCCCGACTCGGGCCGTCTGATGCTGCCGAACTCGAAAATCGTGTGGGAGATGCACTACCACGCGGTCGGTGAGGAAGTCACCGCGTCCACCGAGCTCGCCGTGTGGTTCTACCCGAAGGGTGAGGAGCCGAAGCACCGCGAAGTGCTCGGCCTGTTCAACTCCTTCTCGGGCAACGTGCCCGGCTCGCGCGGTCTCGACATCGCGCCGAACCAGATCACGACGACGGAAAGCTTCATCACGCTGAAGCAGAACGCGCGCATCGAGAACTTCCAGGCGCACATGCACCTGCGCGGCAAGGGCATGTCGATGGAAGCGCTGTATCCGGATGGCCGCCGCGAGATGCTCAGCCAGGTGACCGACTTCAACTTCAACTGGATGACGATGTATATCTACGCCGATGACGCAGCGCCGCTGCTGCCGAAGGGCACGATCATCCACCTGCTTGCGTGGTACGACAACACCAAGGCCAACAAGTCCAACCCCGATCCGAATCAGTGGGTTGGCTGGGGCGACCGCACCGTCGACGAGATGGGCCACGCGTGGCTGAACATCACCTACTACAACGACGCCGACTTCAAGATCGAGAAGGACAACCGCGCCGCGAAAACGGTGACCTCGACCGCGGCGGACCGTCAGCAGCAGTAACGGCGGTAACCGCAGCGCGAAGGCTTAGCCGCGCGATAGCGGCCCAGTGTCAAACGTTCAAAGGCGCCGTCCGGATTCGGACGGCGCCTTTTTTTCGGAACCAGGGAGCAGAGGAAATGCGCGGACGTCGAATCGCCACCATCGGGGCGTTGATCATGTGCGCGGCGGGCAGCACGCTGGTCGGCGCCGGACAACAGCCGGCCGCGCCGCCGCCTCAGGGCGTCAGCCAGACTCCTGGCGGCCTGCCGCTGACGCCCACGATTCGCGACAAGGGTTCGAGCGTGACGCCGGCGTTCGAAGGCTGGTATTACGACAAGGACGGCAGCATCCGCCTGGAGCTCGGATACTTCAACCGCAACATGAAGCAGTCGTTCGATATTCCGGCCGGACCGAACAATCGGATCGAGCCCGGCAACCCGGATCAGGGCCAGCCGACGCACTTCGATCCGGGCCGCGGCTGGGGCGTGTTCACCATCGGTGTGCCGAAGGATTTCCCCGGCAACATGACCTGGACGATCGTCGCCAACGGCTTCACGAACACGATCGTGCTCCACACGCATCCCGATTACATCGTGGAACCGTACGAGGACGCAGCCAGCAAAAATACACCGCCAAAGGTGAAGTTCGACCCGAACGGCAAGACGTTCACGGGCCCGCCGAACGGCATCGCCGCGAACTACACCGCCACCGTCGGCGTGGCGGCGCCGATTACCGTCTGGGTGACCGACGAAGGCCCGAAGCTGAACATTCCGGAACGAACGGGACGTGGACGTGGGCGCGGTGCCGCAGGACGAGGCGGCGACGCTGCGGCCGGCGACACGGCGGCTGCTGGACGAGGCGCGGCGGCCCGTGGTGCGGCACCGGCCACCGGTGACGCGGCTGCCGGCGGCGGTCGTGCCGCAGCGGCTCCCGAGTTCACGCCGCCTCCGCCGATCGGTGTGATCTGGTCGAAATTCCGCGGACCGGGCGAGGTGAAGTTCGACAAGGAGAAGCCTGCGATAGACAAGGCCGATGGCAAGTCGGTCGTCAACGTCACCTTCAGTGCGCCGGGCGACTACATTCTGCGCGTCGAAAGCAACGACTCGACCGGTCAGGGCGGCGGCGGCTTCCAGTGCTGCTGGTCGAACGCGCACGTCGCCGTCAGCGTGAAAGCGGCGGCCGGGAAACACTAAACTACGACGCGTGAGAGTCCTCAAGTTCGGCGGGTCGTCGCTTGCGACGCCCGCTACGGTTCGTAGTGTCGGTCGAATTCTGGGCGACGCCCGGCGTCGCGAGCCGGTCATCGCCGTCGTTTCCGCCTTCCAGGGCGTTACCAATCAACTGCTCGAATGCGCGCGGCTTGCCGAGCGCGCCGATTCGCATTACGAGGCGCTGCTCGAGCAGATCGCGCGGCGTCACCGCGCTGGCGTGGTGCGTTTGATCGGCACACGCCGGCGGACCAGGGTTCGAGCCCAGGTCGACGCGCTGCTCGACGAGCTGCGCAGTACGCTGCAGGGCGTTCACCTCCTGCGCCATTGTCCGCTGCGCGCTCTCGACATGACCGCCAGTTTCGGCGAGCGCCTGTCAGCGGTGATCGTCGCCGCCCATCTCGAGTCGACCAACCGGGCGGTGTTCGTGGACGCCCGCGATTTCCTGGTGACCGACGCCGACTTCACGCACGCGACCGTGAATTTTGCCAAAACCAATCGCCGCGCCCGTGCGTATTTCGCCGAGTTGTTCAAGGATTCACCGCGCGCGATGCCGATCGTCACAGGCTTCATCGGCGCGACCGAAGACGGTCAGACCACCACCATCGGCCGCAATGGATCCGACTACAGCGCCGCCATCGTCGGCGCCGCCGTCGGTGCATCGGTCATTGAAATCTGGACCGACGTCGACGGAGTGCTGAGCGCCGACCCGCGAGTGGTGCCGGCGGCGTTCGTGCTGCCGACCATGACCTACGAAGAAGCGATGGAGCTTTCGTACTTCGGCGCCAAGGTGCTGCACTCGTCGACAATGGCACCGGCGGTCGCGAAACGTATCCCGATCCTGATCAAGAACACGTTCAAGCCGGGTGCGCCGGGTACGCTGATTTCGCGCAAGGCTGACGCGGACGGGAAGCTGGCGAAAGGGATCACATCGGTCGGCGATCTGGCGTTGCTGACGCTGCGCGGTCCGGGCATGGTCGGCGTGCCGGGAGTTGCCGGCCGGGTGTTCGGCACACTGGCGGCGAGCGGAGTCAACGTCGTGCTGATCTCGCAGGCCTCTTCCGAGCACACCATCTGCTTCGGCGTTCAGAGTGTCGACGCGTCGCGGGCCATCGAGGCGATTCGCCAGGCGTTCCAGTACGAGTTCCACGAGCAGTCGATGCGAATCGATGTCAGAGACGATCAGGCGATTCTCGCCGTGGTCGGCGAGGGCATGAAAGGCCGGCCCGGCGTAGCCGGCAAGGTGTTCGAGGCGCTCGGGCGTCAGAACATCAACATCAGCGCAATCGCCCAGGGCGCTTCCGAACGCAACATCTCGTGCGTGATTGACAGCGCGGAGCAAGTTCGAGCGCTGAACGCCATCCATCAGGGGTTCTTCGGCACCCACAAGCGGCTTTCGCTGGCGGTCATCGGCGTCGGTAACGTCGGCGGTGCCGTCCTCAAACAACTCGAGCAGCAGCAGCGCTACCTGCGGACCAGGGGCTTCGAGGTGTCGGTCGTCGGTCTGGCAAACAGCAGGCGCTTCGTCGCCGATGCGAACGGCATCGATCTGTCACGCTGGAAACAGGCGCTCGGGTCGGCGCGTGACCGCATGGATCCAGCGGTGTTTGCCAAACGCATCGGCGCGATGGACGTCACCAATGCCGCGCTGGTGGACTGTACGGTCGGGCCGTCGATCGTGGACGCCTACCCCGCGTTCATCGACGCCAACCTGCACATCATCACGCCGAACAAATGGGCGAATGCTCTGCCCTGGGAACGCTATTCGACGCTGATGACTCAGCTCGAACAGCGGAAGCGCCATTTTCTGTTCGAGGCGAACGTCGGCGCCGGGCTGCCGGTGGTATCGACGTTGCGGGATCTGATTGCCAGCGGTGACGAGATCGTCAGGATTGAGGGGATTCTCTCCGGCACGCTCAGTTATCTCTTCAACACGTTCGACGGCAGTGTCCCGTTCAGTGCACTGGTCAAGGACGCGCACGCGATGGGGTTCACCGAGCCGGACCCGCGTGAGGATCTTTCGGGTCAGGATGTGGCCCGCAAGCTGCTGATTCTTGCGCGCCAGATCGGCCTAGCGATGGACCTCGACGAGGTGAGGGTCGAGAGCCTGGTGCCGAAGTCGCTGGCCGCTGGCCGCTACTCGCCGAAGTTCCTGGCGGCATTCGAGCGCGCCGACGCGGGGTTCGCGTCGCGCCTCGCACATGCTACTTCGCGCGGCGCCGTGCTTCGATACGTCGGCATTCTCGAACACGGCAAGGCAAGCGCTGGCCTCAGGGAGTTTCCGAAAACGCATCCAGTAGCATCGGCCAAGGGCAGCGACAACCTGATTGCCTTTACGACCAAGCGCTACTCGCGCACGCCGCTCGTCGTCCAGGGGCCGGGCGCGGGGGCGGACGTCACTGCTATGGGCGTGTTCTCAGACGTGCTCAAGCTCCTGCACTACCTGCCATATTGACCGCCGCTTTGTCTTGCTCCCGGTTGGGCGGCGAGCGATGATTCACCTCGTCAGGCTCGAGGAAATCAACGCTGCTCAAGCAGCGAGCGTTGCCGGCGCTCCGCGACATGACGAAGATTCCACGAGCAACGTGGAACGCCAACCTGGCTATCAAGAAGATCGAGCGTCCGTAGAAATCGCGAAAGGTTCCGCCATGCGTCCTGTCCTGCGTCGTGCATCGTTCATCGTCTCTATCGCGCTCATTACGGCTCCCTTCGTATCGGCGCAGACCGATCCGCTGGCCGGCTTCGATGCGTACATCACGAAAGCGGTCGCCGATTGGAAAGTGCCAGGGCTGGCGATTGCGGTCGTCAAGGACGATCGACTGGTGTTCGCCCACGGATACGGCGTGCGCGAACGAGGCAAGCCCGAGGCCGTCGATACGGACACGCTCTTCGCCATTGGTTCCACCACCAAGGCGATGACCGCAGCGCTCGTCGGCATGCTGGTGGACGAGAAGAAAGTCGCCTGGGATGCCCCGGTCACGAACTACCTGCCCTGGTTTCAACTCAAGGATCCGGCCGTCACTCGCGAATTGACCGTGCGGGACCTGCTCACCCATCGCGCCGGGCTCGGGAACGCTGACTATCTGTGGTACGGCCAGCACAACTCGACCGATGAAATCCTTCGCCGCGTCCGTCTCATCGACCCTGCTTACCCGGTGCGATCCAGCTTCATCTACCAGAACATCATGTATGCGGCCGCGGGCGCAGTGATTGAGGCGGCTTCTGGAACGCCGTGGTCGGAGATGATCCGAACCCGCATCTTCGAGCCGCTTGGCATGCGACGGACCATCGCGACAGCGGCGACGCTGTCGAGAGAATCGAATGTCGCTTCACCGCACGACATCATCGAACACGAAGTCCGCGTCATCGAGAACGTCAGCGTCGATCCGGTGGCGGCCGCTGGCGCGGTCTGGTCGAGTGTTGGCGACATGTCGAAATGGATGCAGTTCGTTCTCGACGGCGGACGCGTCGGCCCGGCCGGAACGCGGCTTCTGTCGGAGGACACGTTCGCTGAGCTTTTCAGGCCGCAGACAATTGCGCCCTACGACATGTATCCGACCAGCAGACTGACGAGACCGCACTGGATGACGTATGGTCTCGGCTGGTTTCAGCAGGACTATCACGGGCGCGCCGTCGACTTTCACACTGGCAGTATCGACGGCATGGTGGCGATCCACGGTCTGATTCGCGACGAACATCTCGGCGTCTACGTGCTGGCCAATCGTGATCACGCCGAACTGCGGCACGCGCTGATGTACTCGGTCTTCGATCGATATGGGCAGCCGCAATCCGACCGCGACTGGAGCGCAGACTTTCTCGAGCTGTACGGCGGCATCCAGAAGGAGGCCGACAAGGAGCAGGCGGCGAAGGATGGGCGCCGTGTGACCGGAACGACACCTTCTGTTCCGCTCGAACGCCTCGCCGGCGACTACGCGGACCCGCTTCGCGGCGATGTTCGCGTGACGATCGACGCCGGCCGGCTCCACCTGCAATACGGCTCGGCCTTCGTCGGTACGCTCGCGCACTGGCACTACAACACCTTTCGAGCGGCGTGGAACGCGGCCTGGCGAGCGCCGGAGCTCGTCAACTTCGCCCTGGACAATGACGGTCAACCGACTGCCGTCGAGATATTCGGTGCGCGCTTTGTCCGCAAGCCCGCTGCGGCGACAAAGCCTGCCGCGTAAATGCAGACTTCTATCAAAGGTGCCCGCATGACTGTATCGCGCACGCGACGAGTCACTCTGCGCTTCGGTTCAGCGATCCTGCTGCTTGCTTCGGTCGCAATGACGATGGCGGCGTGCTCGACCGCTCCGAAAGACCGGTTCGATGTGGTCATCACCGGTGGAACCGTCTACGACGGATCCGGCGATCCGGGCGTCCGCGCCGACGTTGGTATTGTCGGTGACACGATCAAGGCAGTCGGCGATCTTCACGACGCCGCGGCGCAGACCACGATTCGGGCCGACGGCCTCGCGGTGACGCCAGGGTTCGTCAACATGATGTCGCAGGACGATGCGCTGAGAGCCGATGGACGCTCGATGAGCGACATCAAGCAGGGAGTGACGACGGAGATCTTTGGCGAGGGTGACTCGATGGGACCGATCACCGAGCCGATGCGCGCGCGCCGGCTTGCCGGTCAGGGCGACGTGAAATATCCAATCGAGTGGACCACGCTGCACGACGGCATGCTCGATCTCGAAAAACGCGGCGTGACCCCGAACTTCGCGTCGTTCATCGGCGCGGCGACGCTCCGCGAAAACGTGGTCGGTCTCGATGACAAGCCAGCCTCCGCCGATCAGCTCAAGGCCATGCGCGATTTGGTGCACCGCGAGATGAAGGATGGCGCGCTCGGCATTGCCTCGGCTCTGATCTACGCGCCGGGGTTTTACGCCAGCACCGAAGAGCTGATCGAAATCTCGAAGGCAGCAGCCGAGCATAAGGGCATGTACATCTCGCACATGCGGAGTGAGGGCAATCGTCTGGTCGAAGCCGTCGAGGAACTGATTCGCATCAGCCGTGAGGCCGGGCTGCCGGCAGAGATTTATCACCTCAAGGCTGCCGGTCAGTCGAACTGGTCGAAGTTGGACACCGTGATCGGCATGGTTGAAGCCGCCCGTAAGAGCGGCCAGCGGATTACCGCGGACATGTATACCTATACCGCCGGCGGCACCGGCCTCGATGCGGCGATGCCGCCATGGACCGAGGATGGCGGCATGGACGCCTTGTATAAGCGGTTGCGCGATCCGCAGACGCGCAAGCGCATCGCTCAGGAAATTCGCACGCCGACAGAGAAGTGGGAGAACCTCTATCTTGCGACCGGCTCGCCCGATCGCGTACTGCTCGTCGAGTTCAAGACCGATGCGCTGAAGCCGCTGACCGGAAAAACGCTCGCCGAGGTCGCGAAGATGCGTGGGAAGTCTCCCGAGGAGACGATCATGGATCTGGTGCTCGAAGATCAGTCGCGCGTCGGGACGATTTATTTCATGATGTCTGACGACAACGTGAAAAAAGAGATCGCGCTGCCGTGGGTGTCGTTCGCGTCGGACGCGGGATCGATTGCGGCGGAAGGCGTCTTCCTGAAATCGTCCGCCCATCCGCGCGCGTACGGAAGTTTCATACGCGTCCTCGGCAAGTACGTGCGCGACGAGCATGTGCTGTCGATGCCGGACGCCATCCGCAAGCTGGCGGCGCTGCCGTCGGCGAACCTCGGCCTCGATCGCCGCGGACAGCTCAAGCCCGGCATGTTTGCCGATGTCGTCGTCTTCGATCCGCTGACCGTTGCGGACAAAGCGACCTTCGAGAAGCCCCATGCGTACGCCGTCGGCGTGAGAGATGTGCTCGTAAACGGCGTGCTGGTCCTGAAAGACGGCGAGCACACCGGCCGGAAGCCGGGGCGCGCCTTGTGGGGACCCGGCCGCGCGCGCTGACGACCGGTTTCTTGTCGCTGGACACTACGCACCGTCCGCCGTGTAGTGGCCGGCTTTTAGCCGGCCGTCGCGGTCCGCCTAAAGGCGGACACTACGCACGTCCACGTCGCGGTCCGCTTGAGGGCGGACACTACGCACCGTCCACGTCGCGGTCCGCCTCCAGGCGGACGCTACACGTCGGCCGCCGCAATCGGCGCACGCGCGAGCGCGCATTCCAGGCTGTCGACCAGCGCCTGCAGGCTGGCTTCGATGATGTTCTCGTTGACGCCGATCGTGCCCCATTCCGACGTTCCATCGCTCGACTGAATCAGCACACGAGTGGTCGCGGCAGTTCCGGTGGTCGAGTCGAGAATCCGCACCTTGTAGTCGGTGAGCCTGACCTTTTTGAGCTTGGGATAGAAGCCGACCAGCGCGGCGCGCAGGGCGGCGTCCAGCGCGTTGACCGGACCATCGCCGTCGGCCACTGTGTGAGCGCGTTCCTCTCCGACGCGCACCTTGACCGTCGCTTCACACACCGACGTCGTCCCTTCCGATCGCATTGACACGTGATAGGCGTCAACCGTGAACGGTGTCGATGCGTGGCTCAGGGCGCGACGTATCAGCAGCGCCAGCGATCCGTCGGCGGCTTCGAACTCGTACCCGCGGTGTTCGAGGTCCTTGATCGTCGCCAGCATCGCCTTCAGTTCCGGCGTGTCGTTCGACAGATCGAAACCGAGCTCGCGTGCCTTCAGGACGATGTTGCTGCGGCCAGCCAGATCGCTGATCAGCACATGCCGGGTGTTTCCGACCAGCGACGGCTCGATGTGCTCGTAGCTGCTCAGCACCTTGGACACCGCGTTGACGTGCGTGCCGCCCTTGTGTGAAAACGCCGCCGCGCCCACCCAAGGCAGACGCGGATTCGGCCGCAGGTTGGCGAGCTCGTCCACGAACTGCGACAGCTCGGTGAGCGATGCCAGCGCTTCGGCCGGCACGGAGGATCTCTTCAGCTTGAACTGCAGCACGGGAATCACCGACGTCAGGTTGCAGTTCCCGGTCCGCTCGCCGTAGCCGTTAATGGTTCCCTGCACGTGTGTCGCACCCGCGTCGAGCGCGGCCAGCGCGTTGGCGAGGCCGAGGCCGATGTCGTCGTGAGTGTGAATGCCGATCCGCACGCCGATCCCACCCCGGACCAGGCGGGTGATCTCGGCGATTTCCGACGGCAGCGATCCGCCGTTGGTGTCACAGAGGACGACGATGTCGGCACCGGCCTGTTCGGCGGCCTGCAGGGTCGCCAGGGCGTGCGCGCGATCCTCCTTGAAGCCGTCGAAGCAGTGTTCGGCGTCGTAAACCACGAACTTCCCGTGTTGTTTCAGAAACGCGACCGTGTCGGCGATCATCGCCGCGTTCTCGGCGGGTGTGGTCTGCAATACCTCCCGGACGTGGAGTAGCGAGGTCTTGCCAAAAATCGTCACGACCGGCGTTGCTGCCTCCACCAGCAGCCTGACCTGGTCATCGTCTTTTGCGGCGACGTCCTTTCGTCGTGTGGATCCGAAGGCAGCCAGCCGCGCGTGGCGGAAGTTCCGATGCCGCGCCTCGCGAAAGAACTCGATGTCCTTCGGGTTGGAGCCAGGCCAGCCGCCTTCGATGTAGTGCACGCCGAACGCGTCGAGCCGCTCGGCGATGCGAAGCTTGTCCGCAACTGACAGAGAGATGCCGTGGCCTTGTGTGCCGTCGCGCAGGGTGGTGTCGTAGATTTCGATGTCGGGCAGCATTCAGCTTTGTTCCTTCAGGGCCGGCACGGCCCCGCGCAGCAGCACCCGCAGATCCTTGACGCTCAGCCGATCGAGTGCCTCGTCAATCGGTAGCCATGCTTTTTTCCGGTTTTCGGGAGAGGACGATTCCGATGTGGCGCGAATCAGAAAATACTGCACGCGATATCGTGCACCCTTCCACTTGTACTCCCGCGGTGTGCCGGCCGGCCCGACGACGTTCCCGTCCACGCCGGCTTCTTCCTGGGTTTCGCGCAGCGCCGTTTCGTCAGCGCTCTCGCCCGGCTCGATATGGCCTTTGGGAAAGATCCAGTCGTGGGGATCGCGCCGCGAGGTGACGAGCAGCACGGTGAGGATGCCGCGGTTGTATCGAAATGCAATCCCGCCGCCCTGTTCGACGATCTCCGACGCGTCTGCCATGTCGAATTATAGGGCGGGCCATGCATTGGCGGCGACGCCACAAAAGTGTCAGCTGACCATTCAGGCGGTGACGCGTAGAATTGGCGCCAGACGAAGGCGGCATGACGCCGTCCGGGAGGACTCGATGTCGCGGACGAAAACGAATGTGGCTGTCGCAATGGCGATTGCCGTTGCCGGCGCAGCTGGTGCCGCCGTTGCGGCGCAGGACCAGGATGTGGTGGCGCGGGCGCGCGCGATTCACGACCGTGTCATCACGCTGGACACCCACAACGATATCGAGCCGGAGCATTTCACCCGCGGCTGCAACTACACGATGCCGCTCACCACCCAGGTGAACCTGCCGAAGATGAAGGCCGGCGGCATGGACGTCTCATTCATGATCGTGTACGTCGGCCAGTCCAACCCGCCCCAGGTCGCCGACGCGTTCCAGCAGTCCGGCTACGACCGGGCCTACAAGCAGGCCATCGCGAAATTCGACGCCGTCCACCACTTCACCGAAGAGATTGCACCCAACGAGATCGGGCTCGCGCTGACCCCGGCTGACGTGGTTCGCATTTCGAAGAGCGGCAAGAAGGTCGCGGTCATCGGCGTCGAGAACGGCTACCCGATCGGCACTGATATCGGCCGCGTCAAGGAGTTCTGGCAGCGCGGCGGGCGCTACATGTCGCTGGCCCACAACGGTCACAGTCAGCTGGCTGATTCGAACACCGGCGAAGCGGACAACAAGTGGATGTGGGGCGGTCTCTCACCGCTGGGCCGCCAGGTGATCGAGGAGATGAACAAGTGGGGAATCATGGTCGACGTCTCGCATCCGTCGAAGGGTTCGATGATGCAGGCGATCGGTCTGTCGAAGGCTCCGGTGATCGCCTCCCATTCCGCCGTGCGTTCGCTCGCCAATGTCAGCCGGAATCTCGACGATGAGATGCTGATGGCGATCAAGACCAACGGCGGGGTTGCTCAGATCGTAGCCTTTGCCAGCTACGTGAAGACTGACCCGTCCGAGCGCGGTCCGGCGATTGCGGCGCTGCGGCAGGAGTTCGCCCTGCCCAACGGCCGCGGTGGCGGTGGAGGAGCAGGGCGCGGTGCGCAAACCGAACCGTCGCCGTGTCCCGTCGAAGGTGCCTCGACTCCCGCGGCGGCCGGCGGCGGCCGTGGCGGTCGCGGTGGCTTCGCGACGGCCGGAGCCGACACGCTGTCGCCGCAGAAGCGCGCCGAGTTCGATCGGAAGCTCGCGGAAATCGATCGCAAGTGGCCGGCGGCGCCTCGAGCCACAGTCAAGGACTTCGTCGATCACATCGACTACGCGGTGAAACTGATCGGGGTCGACCACGTCGGCATCTCGTCTGACTTCGACGGCGGCGGCGGCGTTGAGGGCTGGAACAGCGCCGCGGAGACGTTCAACGTGACGCTGGAACTGGTAAGGCGCGGGTATACCGAGGAGCAGATCGGGAAGATCTGGAGCGGCAACCTGCTTCGCGTCTGGGCGGACGTCGAGAAAGTGGCGAAGGAAATACAGGCGGGTCGGCGCTGACCGCTACTTTTTCTCCGGCAGCGCGAAGACGTACAACGCGTTGCCGGTTTGCGGCTGCCTGACCTCCGGCACGATCGTCCGCGGCACCACGCGCGGGCTGCCACCGCTCGAGGCGCCAGTCGTGACCGCGACGTACTGGCGTCCGCCAACGCTGAACGTCACCGGGTATCCCTGCACGGTTGTTCCGAGCCGCGTCTGCCACAGCGTTTCGCCGGTCTTGACGTCGAAGGCGCGAAAAGTGCGATCGAGATCGCCGACAAAGCCGACGCCGCTCGCGGTCGTGATGACGCCGGTCAGGAACGGTGACCGCTGCTCGCGGCTCCACAGCTCCTTCATCGTTTTCACGTCGTAGGCGACCAGCCGTCCGACGTTGCCGTCGCTGCCCGGCATCTCGAAGAACCGTCGATCCGCACCGGTGCCGCCGGAGCCGTTGGTCATCTCCAGCTTGCGTCCCGACATCGCCATGCACGACTGGCTGAGCGGGATGACCAGCAGTCCGTTCGGCTGGTTGTAGCTCATCGCCTGCCAGTTGTGACCGCCTTCCGTGCTTGGGCAGGCATCGACCCACTGGCCGGTTTGCTGTTCGAGAATATCGGGACGGTATTGCGGTGTGCCCGTCTTCGGGTCGATCGAGTCGAAAACGTTCTGGAAGATCGTTTCCTTGTAGCCGAGGAATTGACCAGTGCGTCGATCGAGCTTCCACAAGATGCCGGGCTTGCCGATCGTGAACACGACCTTCTGATCGCCGATGTCCACCAGGACGCGCTCGAACACTTCATCGAGGTCGAGCGATTCGCCGGGCGAGTGCTGGTAGTGCCACGCCAGCGTGCCGTCTTTCGGGTGCAGCGCCAGCGTGCTGCTGCTATACAGCAGATTGTCGAAGTTACTGGTCCCGCGCGTCGCACGCATCCACGGTTTGGCCTGCGCAACGCCCCAGTACGTGAGGTCGAGATCGGGGTCGTAGCTGCCGGAAATCCAGGTCTCGCCGCCGATACGCAGGTTGTCCGCGAGCGTGCCCCAGGTCTCGGCCCCCGGCATGCCGGTCCGCGCGATGGTGTTGAACTTCCACAACTGCTTACCGGTGTTGGCGTCGTAGCCGCTGATCCAGCAGCCGTCGTTGCCGTAACGGTCGCAGCCGACCAGGCCGTTGATGACGACACCCTTGATCACGATCGGACCGGCGGTGTTGGCGTAGCCTTTCGCGCGATCGGCGATCGGCGTGTCCCAGATCGTTTTACCGGTCCGCGCATCGAGCGCCACGATTCGCGCATCGGTGGTGGCGACGAAGACCTTGTCTCCGGCGATCGCCATATTGCGCATCGCCGCGAGACCGATGAGCGCGTTGGGACCGAGATGGTTTTCCCAGATCAGCTCGCCGGTCTTCGCGTCGAGCGCCTGCACGATGTTCATCACGTTGGTGAGGTAGATGATGCCGTTGTGAACGAGCGGGCTCGGTTCGTTGCCCTGACCCTCGTTCATTTCCCACACCCACGCCAGCTGCAGTTCCTTCACATTGTCCCGCGTGACCTGGTTCAGCGGGCTGTAGCTCCATCCCTGGTAGTTGCGTCGCGCCATCAGCCAGTCCGCTGGGTCCTGCACTCGCAGCATTTCGTCGGATACCGGCACGAAATTCTTGACCGTGCCCGCCACCGTGATGCCGAGCGGTCCGGCGTTGGCGGGCGCGGCGCCTCGACCGCCGGCCGGCGGTTGTCCGCGACCCGCGGCCGCCCGTCCGCCGCCGGCGTCCGCAGCTGCCGGAGCGGGCGCGGTTCCCGTCGCCGCACTGCCGACCGGTACCGCGGTCGTCGGCGTAAACGGCTGAGCGCCGGCAGGAGCGCCGTTGGCCTGGAGCAGGAACGCCGTGACCGCCAGGTACTGCTCGTCGTTCAAACTCGCCGCCGCGGGCGGCATCGTCGACTGAATGAATTCGAAAAGATCGCGCGTCGAGCGTGCCCGCCAGGTATTCATGAAGTTGTTGCCGGCGAGCTGCGGCGCTTCGTTGCGGCCGGCGAGGTCGGGTAGATGGCAGCTGGAGCAGCTCGCCTGGTACACCGCCCGTCCCGCGGCCGCCTGGCCGGCGGTGAACACGCCCTGACCGGCGCGGGGAGCCGGCGGTTGAGCGGCCACCAGCGTCATTGCGAGCGGCGCCGCAAGCGCCAGCGCAGTCACCATTCTCCATCGCTCAACAGTCATCGTCGATTCTCCTGAGGCAGCAGCCAGCCCCACAGATTGCCGTCCGGCGCCTTCTCGCTGGAAAGCTGGACGTAAAGGCGCCCCTTTTCGAGGTCGGCGATCTGCAGTGCAGTGAGGTCCAGCGTGGCGCCGATCGTTCCGCCAGTGGGATCCACGGCTTTCGTGACCGTAAGGTCGGTGACGACCGGTCCGCGAACGCCCCGCACCGGTCCCTTGTGGACCTGAGCAATGGTCGCCGGTGATCGCAGTCCCTCAAACGAGCCGGTAATCGTCAGCTTGTTGCCGCTGAGGACTGCCGAGAGCGATCCGGATCCTGCGACAGTCGCCAGCATCGACGCGTCGATCGGAACGGGGGACAGGCGCGCCTTGAACGACCTGGTTTGCTGCGCGTGAAGGCCGCCGAAACTTGCGCTCACAAAAACCAGGACAAAAAGCCACTTGAGTGGACGCATGCATGCCGCTCCTGAGTTCGGTGGCGGCAATCATAATGCGAGTCGCGGGCGCTGACTCAGCTTTTGGGTGAGGCGAGGCGCGGAAGCTCGGTCTGCGGCGAGTGGACTTCGTACTGGGCGCCCCCCGGGTCCAGCGAATACCGTGCGACCGCTTCGGTCACATCGTTGCCGTGGAGGTCGACCGAGGCGTCGCTGTCTTCGGCCACACGGTCGATTCGGGCTGGTCGGTGAGCCGTAGGCGCCGTTGATTGGGACCCGGACGATGTGGCGAGATGGGATGTAAAAAGCACCACCCCGACAAGAAGCGGGACACTGAAAATCAGGCCAAGTTTCGGGAAAGTGGTCACCAAATGGCTCCGCTGCCAGAGGTTGCAACCGCAATGCCACGCGACGTTAAGGCGCCAAGATAGCGGATTTTCGTGGCGCGTCTGTTGCAGCGTCTAAGGCAGTGATGGACTTCGACGTAAAGAACCGAGTGGCCGCCCTTCGGCATCAGTGGCGAATCGTCAGGGAACAGCACCCTCAGCTCGTGCGTGGCGTGATCGCCGCGTTCGCCTTGTTCGCCGCGATTTTTCTGGGCGGAAGTCTGTGGATGCTGGCGAGCCTGCGCAGCGGGCTGCCGGACGTGGAGGCCCTTCGCCGAATCGGCGATATGGACCAGGCCACCGCGGTTTTTGACGCCGGAGACAAGCTCGCGTTCACGATTTTCAAGGAACAGCGCATCGAGGTGCCGCTGGCCCAGGTGTCGCCGAATCTGGTGCGCGCGCTCGTGGCAGTCGAGGACCAGCGGTTCTACGATCACCGTGGCTTCGATTTAGTCCGGATCGCATCGGCGGCGCTGACCAACCTGCGCCACGGCCGGATGGCGCAGGGCGGCAGCACGATCACACAGCAGCTCGCGCGTCAGAGCTTCCTGACGCCGGACAAGACCCTGCGGCGCAAGTTTCAGGAGCTGATTCTCGCGTCGCGCATCGAGCGGATTTACACCAAACCGCAGATCCTCGAGCTCTACTTCAACAAGGTCTACTTCGGCGATGGACTCTACGGCGCCGAAGCCGCCGCCCGCGGCTACTTCGGCAAGCATGCGTCGGAGCTGAACGTGCCCGAGGCGGCGCTCCTCGCCGGACTTGTGAAGTCGCCGTCAAGCTACGCGCCGACCGTCAGCCGCGAGCGAGCGATGGCGCGCCGCAACATCGTGCTGCAGGCGATGCTCGAATCGAACGCGATCGATCAGACTACCTGGAAGTCAGCCAAGGCGTCGAAGCTGGTGCTGCACGACACCTTGCGATCGGACGATCCGCACGGTCAGTACTTCAAGGAACAGGTGCGGCGCGAAATCGTGGAGCGCTTCGGCTGGCAGCGCGTCTATCAAGGCGGCCTGCGAGTGTTCACCACGATCGACATGCCGACGCAGGTGGCGGCCGAAGCGGCAGTCGCCGAGCAGTTGAAGGCGCTCGACGAGAAGCGTGCGGCGTGGCAGGCGAAACGCGCAGCGGCGCGGGCAAAGGCGGCGGACGCCAAAACGCCGACCGATCCAGTGGCGGCCGATCCGCTTCAGGCCGCGCTCATCGCGCTCGAGCCCGACACCGGCCACGTTCGGGCCATGGTCGGCGGACGCGATTTCGAAGCCAGCAACTTCAACCGCGCGGTGCAGGCGAAGCGCCAGCCCGGTTCAGCATTCAAGCCGTTCGTGTACGCGACCGCGCTCGAAGCCGGTTATTCGCCCGCCAGTGTGGTCGATCATCTCGACGAGTCGATTGCCACGCTGCAGGGCGCGTGGACGCCGGAAGACGAGCATTCGACCGCGACGTCGATGAGCCTGAGGACGGCGCTCCGCACCTCGAGCAATCGCGCCGCCGTGAGGCTGCTGCAGGAAGTCGGGATTCCACGCACGGTCGAGAACGCAAAGATGATGGGCGTCGGCGATGTGCCCAGCGTGCCGTCACTCGCGCTTGGCTCGGGCGAGGTGACGCTTCAGTCGATGACCGCCGCGTACGCCGCGTTCGAAAATCACGGCATGGTGCCGCAGCCAATTCTCATCAGGCGCGTCGAGGATCGCGACGGCACGTTGTTGTACGAATCGAAGGACTCCTCGACGCGCGCCATCAGCGACACCACGGCCTTCATGATGTCATCGATGCTGGCGGACGTCATCAACGCCGGGACTGGTGCCCGCGCGCGCAGCCTGGGGTTCACGCTCCCGGCGGCGGGCAAGACGGGTACGACCAACGACTTCAACGATGCGTGGTTCGTCGGCTACACGACGAAGCTGGTGACCGGGGTGTGGGTGGGCTTTGATCAGCCACACACGATTCTGCCCGGTGGATTCGCCGCGGACGTCGCCGTGCCGATGTGGGCGAAGTTCATGAAGCTCGCGACCCGCGGCGACAAGCCAGAGTGGCTGGAGCCACCGCCGGGCATCATTACTGCGAGCGTGTGCCGTTTGTCCGGTAAGCTCCCGAGCGACGGCTGCCAGGACGCTCAGGTCGTCAGTCCGACGGGTCAGCTCGAACGCCGGTCGATGGTTTACACGGAGTACTTCGCCCGTGGAACCCAGCCGACGTCGATTTGCGATCTGCATCCGACCCATGGTCTGATGACGAAACTCGCCGGTTTCTTCGGCGCGACCGAGAAACCGGCCGCCCCGCCACCCCGGGCTGACGATGTGTTCGTCTCGGGACCGAGCGCCAACGCGGTCGTCCCCGCGGTAGACGACCCGGCGCCGGCAGCGCCGAAAAAGAAGCGCGGCTTCTGGTCGCGCCTCTTCGGCGGCGGCAAGAACGATGCGTCGGAGAAGCAAGACTCGACGCCGCCACCGAAGAAGAAAAGCGGCGGCTAGTGCGTGGTAGCATGCCGCTACCGTGCCTTTCCGGGACGTCATCGGCCACAACCGTTTGATCGACCTGCTGGCGCGCTCCGTCGCCGGCAGCTCGCTTCCACCGAGCCTGATTCTGGCTGGGCCGTCAGGCATCGGTAAACGCCTTGCCGCCCTGTCTGTTGCGCAAGCGCTCAACTGCCTGAATCCTGACATCCACGGGTCCAACATCGATGCATGTGGAGTCTGCGCGGCCTGCTCGCGCATTGCCCGCGGTGTGCATCCTGATGTGATGCTGGTCGAGCCGGGAGACAACGGCAGCATCAAAATCGATCAGGTGCGCGAGGTCATCGACCGCGCGCAGTATCGACCCTTCGAAGGACGTCGCCGCGCTGTCATCATCGACCAGGCCGATGCGCTGGTCGCGGCGGCGCAGAACTCGCTGCTCAAGACGCTTGAAGAGCCGCCGCCGTCATCGGTGTTCCTGCTCGTGACCTCGCGTCCGGACGCGCTGCTGCCGACGGTGCGGTCGCGCTGTCCGCAGCTTCGTTTCCGCCCGCTCACGGCAGAAGACATCGCGCGGGCGCTGGTGGCGCGGGGCTACAGCGAGACCGAAGCGCGTGCCGTCGCGGCGACCGCGGACGGCAGCCTCGGCCGCGCGCTCGAGGCGAGCGCCGGCGAACTGGTCGATGCGCGCGACGTCGCCCAGCGCGTGCTCGCCGCAGTGTCGTCGGCGCGCGACGCCGGCCGGCGCCTGGAGAGCGCCAAAGAACTGCTCACCAAGACCGGCGCCAGCGGTGCGACCGATCGCGACCATCTATCCATTCACCTGCGGGCGATGTCCTCCCTGCTTCGCGATGTGGAAGTCCTGGTGACGGGCGCCGACGCTCGCGTCCTCGCCAACCCCGACGTCCAGCCCGAGCTCGAACGGCTCGCGGGCGTCTATCAGGGCGAACGCGGCAGACAGGCGTTTACGGCGGTCGATGAGGCGCTGGCGGCTCTGCAGCGCAACGCCGGCGTCAAACTCGTCGCGGACTGGCTGGTCCTCCAGCTCTAAGGAGTCCGCATGGCCAACCAGAATTCCGCCCCGCTCGTCGCCGTCAAGCTGACACCGGTCGGGCGAGTGCAGACGTTTCTGCCGGCTGATGGCACAGGTGCGACACCAAGACCTGGCGATCGTGTGGTGGTTCAAAACGAAGCCGGCACCGCCCTGGGCACAGCGGTCCGCGCCATTCCTCAACTCGACGCCCGGCGGCGTCCGACCGACGATTCGCCGCAGAAGGTGGTCCGACTGGCGACGCGCGAGGACGTGATCGCCCGGCTGAAGCATCAGCATCGCGAGCAGGAAGCGCATCGGATCGCCTTGCTGAAGATCCGCGAGCGTGGCCTCGGGATGAAGCTGGCACGCGTCGAGCAGGCGTTCGACGGCTCCAGGCTCGTGTTCTATTTCACCGCTGACGGGCGTGTCGACTTCCGCGATCTCGTCCGCGAGCTGGCCGCGGAATTCCGTACGCGAATCGAGATGCGGCAGATCGGTGTCCGCGACGAAGCGAAGTTGTACGGCGGCTATGGCAGCTGCGGCCGGCCGCTCTGCTGTACCACGTTCCTCCAGTCGTTCGAGCCGGTCTCGATCAAGATGGCCAAACAGCAGGACCTGAGTCTCAATCCGTCGAAGCTCTCGGGCCTGTGCGGACGGCTGAAGTGCTGCCTCCGCTACGAACTGCCCAACGCGAAAGGCGTCGTTCACGGCGGCTGCGGAGACGAAGGCGGATGCAGCAATCCGTCCGGCTGCGGCTCCGGTGGATGTGGGACAGGCGGCTGCGGCTCGTGCGGTCACTGAACTCCCACTATCGTTGAACGATGAATCCGGTCGTTGCGATTACGGTCGGTGATCCTGCCGGCATTGGTCCTGAGATTGCGGCCAAGGCCGCGGCGGACCCGCGTGTGCTCGCGGTCTGCGAGCCGGTGCTGTACGCGCCCGATCGCATCGAGGTGGTTCCAGGTGTGCTGAGCGCGCTCGCGGGCCGCGTCGCCTACGACGTCATTGTCCGCGCGGTCGGTGATGCACTGCGTGGGGAGGTCCAGGCGATTGCAACCGCTCCGGTGAACAAGGAAGCATTCCGGCTTGCGGGTGTGCCGTGGAACGGTCACACCGATCTGCTGGCGCACCTCACCGGAGCCAGCCATGTCGCGATGATGTTCGAGTCCGAGGCGCTGCGCGTCGTGCTGGCGACCGTTCACATCCCCCTGGTGGAGGTGCCGCGCACGCTGACGAAGGCGTCGCTCGAGGCGACGATCGACCTGACGGCGAGGGAGCTGCCGAGATTCGGCGTAGCGCGTCCGCGCATCGCGGTCGCCGGGCTCAATCCGCATGCCGGTGAACACGGTCTGTTCGGCAGCGAGGAACAATCAGTGATCGGACCGGCGGTCGACGCGTGCCGGATCCGCGGCATCGATGTCTCCGGCCCGTTCCCGGCCGACACGGTGTTCGTCCGCGCCCGCCGCGGCGAGTTCGATGTCGTGATCGCCTGCTACCACGATCAAGGGCTGATTCCGGTCAAGCTCGTGGCATTCGGCAAAGCCGTCAACGTCACGCTCGGGCTGCCGATCGTCCGTACCTCGGTCGACCACGGCACCGCGTTCGACATTGCCGGCAAGGGCGTCGCCGACCCCGAGAGTATGATTGCGGCAGTGCTGCTCGCGGCCAGGCTGGCAGCGCGATGAGCATGCGTCCTAACTGTGACGCCGTACAATCGAAACCAGAATTCTGATATTCGAAATTCCCGAGTCCGACATGTCCGCCGCCGAACTGACCGAGCGCGAAAAAGCGCAAAAGAGCATCGCCGAGAACCGCAAGGCGTTCCACGACTTCCACCTGCTCGAATCGTTCGAGGCCGGGCTGGTGTTGCTCGGGACCGAAGTGAAAGCGATTCGCGAAGGGCGGGTCAACCTCCGCGACAGTTTCGCGCGAGTCGAGGACAACGAAGTGTTCCTGTACAACGTCAACATCAGCCCGTACAGTCACCGCGGCTATGCCGACCACGAACCGCTGCGCCGTCGCAAACTGCTGCTGCACCGATCCGAGATCCGCAAGCTGATTGGCAAGACCACCGAGAAAGGGATGACCCTGGTCCCGGTTCGTCTCTACTTCAAGGACGGACGCGTCAAGGTCTCTGTCAGTCTCGCGAAGGGCAAGAAGGACTACGACAAACGCGAGACCGTGAAGCGCCGCGAGGCCGATCGCGAGACGCGCGCCGCGGTAAAGTCGCACCGCTAACCGGTCCCGCCGACGCGATAGAATGTCCGCCATGCGGGTGCCGCTGCTCGACCTCCAGGCGCAATATCAGCCGATTCGCGACGAGATTCTCTCGGCGCTGACGCGCGTCTCGGACAGCCAGCGTTTCATCATGGGACCCGAAATCGACGCGCTCGAGCAGGAACTGGCGTCGATGCTCGGTGTCCGCCATGCCGTTTCAGTATCGTCGGGAACCGACGCGTTGCTGCTCGCGCTGATGGCGCTCGGCGTCGGGGCCGGCGACGAGGTGGTGACGACGACGTTCTCGTTTTTCGCGACGGCGGGAGCAATCGTCCGCGTCGGGGCGCGTCCGGTATTGGTCGATATCGATCCGGTGACCTTCAACATCGATCCGGTGCAGGTTGCGGCAGCGATCACCTCGCGCACCAAAGCGATCATGCCGGTCCACCTCTTCGGTCTCGCCGCGGCGATGGATCCGATCATGGACACCGCCAATCGAGCCGGCATCCCCGTGATCGAAGACGCGGCCCAGGCGATCGGTGCGACCTGGCAGGGCCATCCCGTCGGCGGCACCGGCGCGTGCGGCTGTTTTTCTTTTTTTCCGAGCAAGAATCTCGGCGCCTTCGGCGACGCCGGCCTGTTCACGACCAACGATGCGGCGCTGGCCGAGCGCGCCCGATTGCTGCGCAACCACGGCATGCAGCCGAAGTACTACCACCATCTGGTCGGCGGAAACTTCCGGATGGACGCCATCCAGGCTGCCGTCCTCCGCGTGAAAGCGCCGCATCTCGCGGCGTGGAGTGAGGCTCGCCGTGCCAACGCCGGACGCTACAGGCAGCTCTTCAAGTCCGCCGGACTCGACGAAACGGTGCGGCTGCCGTCCGAACCGCCCGATCGCACGCACATCTTCAACCAGTTCGTGATCCGGACGCCCGAGCGCGACGCGCTCAAGCAGCATCTGGACGAGCAAGGCATCGGCAACGAGATCTACTATCCGGTGCCGTTCCACCTGCAGCCCTGCTTCGCGGACCTCGGCTATGGTCGCGGTGCCTTCCCGCATGCCGAGCGCGCCGCAGACGAGTGCCTCGCGATTCCGATCTACGCCGAACTGACCGAGGCACAGCAGCACTCTGTCGTATCTGTCATCGGCCAGTTCGTCCACCGCAACGTCGGAGTGAACCGGTGATCAAGGCGACGCCCGCACCAGCGCCTTCGAGCCGGTGGCCCGGCGTGACCACGCAAATCTTCGTCGGCCTGCTCCTCGGCATCATCGTCGGCGTGTTCTTTCCAGCCTTTGGCGTGGCGGTGAAGCCGCTGGCCGATGCGTTCCTGCGCCTGATCAAAATGATCATCGCGCCGTTGTTGTTTTCGACGCTCGTGGTCGGTATCGCGGGCACCGGCGACCTGAAGTCGATGGGCCGCATCGGATTCAAGGCGATTCTGTACTTCGAGGCGGCGACGACGGTGGCGTTGTTCATCGGCCTCGCGCTGGTCAACATCTTCCAGCCGGGCGCCGGACTCGCGATTCCGATTGGCGCCGACACCAGCGCCGCCCAGGCGATGGTGCAGAACCAGCAGCACGCCTGGGACATCTTTTTGCACCTCTTTCCGACCTCAGTCATCGACGCGATGGCGCGCGGCGACATCCTTCAGCTGGTGGTGTTCTCGAT
>DASXGC010000321.1:0-9314 GCA_036489235.1 Vicinamibacterales bacterium | reverse complement strand
CGGGGTTCCGATCTTCTACCAGACGACCTATCAGGCCCAGGGCGCTGGACTGGTGCCGACGATTCACTCGGAATACCACTCGAAGAGCTTCGAGGTGAACGACACCATCGCCTGGAACAACTGGACCATCAACGCTGGCCTGGTCGCCAGCCACGACACCCTCTTCGGTCAGGGCCTCACACCGGATCCGACGGCGCCGTCAGGCTTCGTCAAAGCCACGGGAACGACGCCAGAGTCACGGCAGTACGAGGAATACTCCATTCCGTTCAGCAAAATGATCCAACCGCGGCTGAGCACGACGTGGGCGTACAACGGCAAGGACACGATGTTCGTCAGCTACGCGCGCTATAACCCCGCGGCCAGCTCGCTGCCGCGCGCCGCGTCGTGGGATCGCAACCTGGCGGTCTCGCAGAACGCGGACTTCGACGCCAACGGCAACCTGTTCGAGCTGGAGAACGTCGCCGCGTCCACCGGCAAGCTCTTCGTGCCGGACATGACACCACAGCGCTTCGACGAGTGGGTGTTCGGAACCGCGAAGCAGTTCGGCACCGCCTGGTCGGGCCGCGCCTATTTCCAGTATCGCAAGGGGACGCACTACTGGGAGGACACGCCGAACATGTCGCGCATCCTCTACAACGAGGGCTACACGACCGTGCCCGGCACGAACGCCCCGATCCCGCAGTTGCCGTACATCGCGAACCTCGCGGCCCAACTGGCGCCCATCGGCGGTAACGGCAACTCCTACGTCATCGCCGACCTCGATGGCTCGTTCACCGATTACCGTGCCGCGACGCTCGAGGCGGAATACCGCAAGGGCCCGCTCTGGTTCCAGGGCTCCTATACCTACAGCCGGTACTACGGCAACTTCGATCAGGACGGCTCGTCCACGGCCGAGGCCAATGACGCCAATATCTTCATCGGCTCCTCGAACATCGGCGACGGTCCGGGACGCCAGCTGTGGGATAACAAGCTTGGGCGCCTGCAGGGCGACCGGCCGAACGCCGCCAAGATCATGGGCGCCTACCAGTTCTCGTGGCATGCCACGCTCGGCGCGTTCGCGTTCGCGCAATCGGGACAGCCGTGGGAAACCCACAGCTATTTGCCCTACGCGGCGCTCACGACCAGCACCAGCAACACGGCCCGCTATGCCGAGCCTGCGGGGTCGCATCGCTCGGCCTCGGTCGAGCAGCTCGACCTCAACTACACGCAGGACATCCCGTTCATGGCGCGCTATAAGGGCAGCATCACGGCCTACGTCTACAACGTGTTCAACCAGCAGACCGGCTACAACATTCAGCCGAACTTCAATGCTGCAAATTACGGGCAGCCGGACACCTTCTATTTCCCGCGGCGGCTCGAGCTCCAGTTCAAATTCACTTTCTAGCGGCCCACGCCGTCGAACAGCTTTTCGCGCGCAATCAGCGGACGCGTCTCGGCGTCCGCGTGCGCGCGTGCCGCGGCGATGCGCGCCGCGACGTCCGACTCGTGCAGCAGGACGCCCGCCTGCGCTCGCTTGAAGAGCGCCATCGGATAGCGCGGATCGGATACCGGCACGCGGTCGAGAGCCTCGCGCGCGTCGGCGAAGCGGCGCGCCGCGAGATACAAGACGCCGAGGTCGAGGTCGCGGCTGAAGCCGTGCGGGTCCAGCACGCGCGCGCGCTCGAAGGCGGTGATCGCGGCATCGGTTGCTCCCACACTCATCTCGAGATCTCCGAGATGCGTCAGCTCCGGCGCCGTCGGCGACCGGAGAGCGAACGCTCGCTGCCACAGCCCGATCGCGTCGGGTGCGCGCCCCTGTCGCTCGCGGATCGTCGCGAGCGCCTCGAGCGCCGGCAGCCGATCGGGCGCGGATGCCAGGACCTGATCGAGAAGTGGCGCCGCTTGCGCCCAGTCCGGACCTCGGGCGTAGTGAAGCGCGAGATAGAGCCGCACGTCCGGTGAATCCGGCGCCATCGCCGCCGCTTTCCGGAACGTCGCCTCCGCCTGCGCATTCTGCCCGAGCGCCGAGTACGACGCGGCCAGCTGCAGGGCGACGCCGAGGTTATGTGGGTCGTCGCTCAGGATCTTCGCGAGCAGCGGCGCGGCGGTGGCGAATCGTCCGGCGACGAACAGGCCGTCCGCCTCTCCGATCGGCTCGAACAGCTTCGTCATGTCGGCCGGACGGGCCGCGTCTTTTCTCACCGGTGCTGTTACCCCGCCGCTCACATAGCCAAGGCTCGACAGCTTCTGCCGATCCTCCGCGCTCAGCGGCGCGTCCTGCGCGGCCGCGGCCAGCGACGGCACCGGGTAGTCCCACAGCGCGGTTCTTACGGCCGGCAGCAAGGTGACGGCCGCCTGAAGATCGTGCGTCTCGCCCGGATCGGTTGCGACGTCGTAAATCTCCTGCACCTTGCCGGCGAGGATCGCCTTCCGCCTGCGGTCCACGATCATGCTCTGCGGCTGCCAGCCGAATTCAAGAAACGGCTTCATCGCTTCAGCAAGAACTGGATCCGGATCGCTCGCAAGCAGACTGTGCGCCGCTCCGAGGCCTGCCCAGTCGAGGACAGTGAAGAAGATCCGTCGCGTGCTGACCGGTGTGTCCGTCATGCCGGCCACGACGCCGGGCCCGACCAACACCAGCGGCACGTGCATCGTGGACTGATAAAGCAGGTAGCCGTGCTGCGGCTCGCCGTGGTCGCCCAGCCCCTCTCCGTGATCCGCGACGATGGCGATCGCACGCGGCTCGGGGACGTCGCGCTCGAACGCCGCAACCAGGCGTCCGAGCTGCGCGTCCATTGTCGCGACCTCCCCGAGGTACGGGTGACCCGCGTAACGCGAGCGGTATGGCTCCGGCGGCTCGTACGGCGCGTGCGGATCGTTGTAGTGAACCCAGAGGAAGAGCGGCGTCTCCGCGCGGCGGTCGAGTAGTGTCAGCGCCGCATCGGTCGTATCGCCCGATGAACGCTCCACCGCTGCAGCGGGTTGCGCGTCGTCGTAGACGTCGAAACCGCGGGCCAGTCCGAAGCGCCGCGCGAGTGTGAATGTCGAGACGAATGCCGCGGTGCGGTAACCGGCGGCGCGGAGGCGCTCGGCGAGAAGCGGCGTCTGGTCGGATAGACGGCGGCCGTTTTCGTGCACACCGTGGCCGGCCGGATAGAGGCCGGTCATCATCGAGGTGTGCGACGGCAACGTCTCGGGGACCGTGGCGTAGGCCTGCGTGAAGCGTCGTCCACGCGCGACGAGCCCGTCAAACGCGGGCGTCTCAACTCCTTTTGCGTCCGGTCCAATTGCGTCGGCGCGGGTGGTGTCCAGCGTGACGAGGAGGATCGACGGCCGCCGATCCGCGCCGGCCGGAGTGCCTGATGAGAATGGCGCGCCACGTCCGCAAGCGACCAGAAGCAGGACCGCGGCGGTGCACGCGGTCGCACCCGAAAGGCGATTGATCAACGTCTGACGGAGGCCTGGCATATCTCTCAACGTCTCGCCGGAGAGGTAGCCCAAATCGTAGCGCATGACGGTGACGAGCCATCTACCAGGGCTCCCCAGATTTCAACACGACCCTACGATAGCCTCCGGCGATCAAGGCCGAGACATCGACGACGATGCGCAGCAAGCCAAGTCCGCCGGGATAGATCAGATACCGCGGCTTCCACTGGGGGCGAAATTTCTGCTTGAACGCCCGCAGGCCACGGAAGGGATAAAAGGGTTCGCCGTGGGCATACAGAAACGACCCGACGCGGCCCCAGAACGGCGCCACGGGTGACCGCTCCAGACCGGAGAGCGGCGCCACACCGAGTGAGAACCATCGGTAACCCTGTGTCTTGCCCCAGGCCATCACCTGGACCAGGAGACCCTCCATCGTTTCCGGCGGCGCGGTGCGAGTAAAGCGAATCAGATCGGTCGCAAGCTCGAGCCGCCGCGATCCCGCCCAGAGGTTGGCGAACGCGATGACCTCGCCGTCGCGTTCCATCACCGCGATGTCAAAATGTGACAGATAGTCGGGACTGAAGGAGCCGAGCGAAAAGCCCTTCTCGCCGCCGGCTTTTGCGGCCAACCACTCGTCCGACACGGTCCGAAGACGGTCGGTCATCGCGGCCGTTTCCTCCCGAGGGATCACCCGGAACGTCACACCGCATCGTTCCAGACGATGAAGACGCTGCCGCTGCTTGCTCCAGTGTCCACCGGCGAGGGTGAACGTCTCGAGGTCGACCCTCGCCTCCTCGCCGATCTTGATGAACTTCAAGCCGAAATCCGCGTACCGATGCAGCTCCTCTTGCCGGACTTCGTAGAACACCGGCACGCTGTCGAAATCGTGGCATTTCTCGAGGAAGCGGCGAATCAAGTCGGGCCTGCGATCTGCCGGACCGACCGGATCGCCGAGCGCGACCCACGTTCGCCCTTGCACGCCGTACATGACGAACGCCTGCCGCTCGTCGTCGAACAACACCGCTTTGTCGCGCAGGAACGCCAGCGACGGAAACGTCCACGGCTGTCGCTCGATGATTGCGCTGACGGCGAGGAGATCGTCGTCGGTGGGCGCCGCGACTTCGTGGGTGGGAGCTGCCAGCAGGTGCGCGAGCACGCGGGCAGCCGGGTACCTGCCGGCGCTGATGGGCAGCAGCCTGGGCATCTCAATCATCGACAAGTCACCGTGCCGCGTTCGCCTGGATCCACGCGATGGCGTCCAGTAGGCGCTCGTCGAACTCGGAAAGATTGTCGCTGAATCGATGGTCGGACGCCTTCACCATCCACAGCTGCTTCGGTTGGGCGGCATGCTGCATGACTCGTTCAACCTCAGCCAGTGACACATATTCGTCGTGGGTCGAATGAATCGCCGCCAACGGAATTGGCGCGATGTCAGAAGCGATCGCCGCGACGCTGAAGGTCGGCTCGTTCGGAATCTTGTGGGTCAGGTAAGTGATCGTATCCTTCCAGCGCCATCCCAGCTCGTTCCAATCGGGCAAGCCCACGGCGACGATGCCGAGGACGTTGGCTTTTGTGTGCGGATCGCTTGTCGCGAGGACCGACAGACCTGCGCCCTCGGAGACGCCAACCAGAATCGGCTTTGTCGTGCCCAGTCCAATCGCCGCCTTCAGCAGCGTGCCGTAGTCGCGCGGCTCGTCAGCCGCACGCAGCGTCGTCGATCCAGAGGTAAAGCTCGCAAGATACGCTTTGACGTCGAAGCCCGTGACAGCAAAACCTCGGGCAGCGAGTAGCTGCGCGACGTGCGGTGCCAGGTGAATCCACCCGCCGTCCCCGCTCGACACAATGACAGGAGCGCCAGTTGGAGGACCGTACAGATACAGCGTCTGCGGACGTCCGCGCAGAGTTAAGGTCCGCGAAATCTGCGGCGAACTGGAGATCGTCGCCGCGATAAGGGCAAGACACGCCAGCGACGGTCTCATCGCGTCCACCGTTGACCGAAACGGGGACGGATCACTTCCCCACGATCGTAAAGCTGATGTTCACGACGTCTTTCACGGAGACGACGCCGCCGACACTTACGGGCTTCATCCCATAGTCGGTTTGTTTGACCGGGAAGCGGCCGGTGGCGGTCAGCGTGCCGCCATCCATCCGCACGTTGACTGGCACCGTGATTTCCCTTGCCGTGCCTCGGATCGTCAGTTGGCCGGTGACCGCGACATCCAAGGTCGCGCCCGTATGCGCCTTGAGTGCGACGTTTGTGCTCGCAAATGCCATCGTCGGGTACTGTTGCACGTCCAGGACTTGCGGGCCGACCATCGTCTCCTGGACCTTCGGCACGTCGGCGGCCGATTCACCCTTGCCACTCACTTTCAATGCGGACGCGTCGATCGTTACGCGGACGCTCGAGTGGGCAGGATCGTCGACATCGACAGCGATCGTCCCGGCGAGCTTGGAGGCGACGACCTCGTGGGTGTGGCCAGCGGCGAAGCTGAACGCGCCGGACTTACCGACCTCGATCGTCGCGCTGCTCCGACCGGCATCGATGGTGTACGGACGCGCGGCTGCGCCGCGGACAATTGCAGCGGTGACGATGACTCCGACGGCGAGCGCCGTCAGGGCCCGTCCGCGGCGAGTCATCGGGTCACCCGGTAACTAAAGAGCGCCCGGACATTGAACATCGAATCAATCGAGGTTGCGCTCTCCGCTGTACGCCGTACCGTGAGTGGCGCGTAAAAGACGTCCGCCGAAAGCGTGAGCCGTTCGGTCACCATGTATCCAACTCCTGCACTCATCGAAAATGTTGCGCCTGCTGACTGCAGACGCGTGTGATCGGGCTGGCCGAAGGTCTCCGCATTTGTCTGGAAGACGTTGTCGACGACGTTCGCGCCTGCCGCGGCATGCGGGACAAGCCGCTGGCCGATGCGGCGCGCGGCATGGAATTCGATACCCGCATACCGCAGTGAAGTGGAGTCCGACGACTCGGCCGTGCAGCCGGTCGGGTTGTTCGGCGAGCCCGGTGGGAAGGAGACGACGTTCGCGGGGCAGGTGAACGCTGCCGTCACCGTACCAATCTGGCCGTGGGCGCGCCAGCCGAAGCTCCACGGGCCCGCATCATGAATGATGCCCTCGAGACCGAACGCCAGTAGCCGCGGCGTCACCCCAAAGGTACGGATGGGCGGATCAACGGCCACGATCAACATCAGGCTATGGGGCAAGCCGATCGCCACTCGAGGCCTCAGGAAGACGGGCGCCATGTTGAGATCTTCATGTGCCGTCCCATTGAATCCCACGAGCTCCTGCGATGCGCTCAACGCGGGCAACCACCCGCCCTCGAACTGAATCGCCACGGATCCCGGGCTGAGTCGATCGGGTGTGGCCAGGCCGCTCAATGACGTCGCTGATGTGAAGTACTTCATCGCCCAGGCCTCCGGCCGGTCGAACGCGATCCGGTCAGACGGAGAGGACGACGATGTCTGCGCGATCGCGTCGCTCGTCAGAGCCTGGAGCAGACAGCATGTGACCACTATCAATGTGGCGAAGCCCCTGCTGTCGTGCCTCATTGAACGGTGACGGTCCCCACCATTCCTGGATGGATCGAGCAGTGGTACGGGAAGGAGCCCGCGGCCGGAAAGGTCATGCTGAATGTTCCACCCGGTGCGATCGAGCCCGAACTCCAGGCACCGGCGTTGGCCACGGAGGTATGGGTAATGGAATCATTGTTGGTCCACGTCACCATGCCGCCGACCGACACGGTAATCGGATTCGGCGCGAAGGCCGTCGTGGTCATGGTCGACGCGCCGGAAACGATCGATACCGCGCCCGGACCTCCGGACAGAGTTGATGCCGGCGCCGCCGGCGACGATGAGCCGCATGCCGCCGCGAAACTTAGCAGTAGTGCGATAAGCGCGAGCCTAAAGGACGTGTAATGAACATTAGTCATGAAGGCAACAGGCGCAAGCTTGCGGCCACGTCGCCGACCACGATTCGTGGCCACTTTTCTTGGTCAAGCGGTGCAAGAGGTAGCGAAGGACGAGTTACGAAATGCAGGAACGATTTCGCAGGATGACCGCGGCACAGTCCTCAGTGGCCTGAGGTCCACTTCTCAACCCGAATCGATTCAGGACTTGGGCGACGGCAGAACGGACTCAGCCGGGGCCGCGAACCAGTCCTTCCGGGCAACGATCTTCGGCGCGGCCGGATCGACCATGTAGTTCGGCGACATGACTTGCACGCCGTCGTAAAAATCCTCGAGGGACACCTGAAGCTCAATCGGCTTTGGATCGTTCCGAATACCTTCGGTTCGGGCGGCTGCCTCGAGCAGCAGCGCGTGTACCTGCCGCCACGGCGTGTTGTAGCCGATCGTGACCGAGGTCGGGATGAACACGCCGTCGCTGTCGCCGAACCCTGAATAGTCGGTGGTGGTCTGGGCAACGACGACGGCGTTAGGAATGGTGACGTCCTCGTTGCGCAGCGTCTTGATCTTGGTTGACAGGACGCCGAGATGGATGACCCTGCCCTCGACGTCGCCGACCTTCACGAAGTCTCCCAGCCTCAGCGCCCGCGAGTACGTGATTGTGAAGCCGCTCATGATCTGGCTGACCAGACCGCTCGAGCCGATCGTGACCATCAGGCCAAGAAACACGCTGATCGAGCGTCACCTTCGCGGTCGTGACCAATCCCCGCTCGAAGTCGACCAGGTGTAACCCGCTCAGCATCGACATCGTCGATTTTCGACCTGGCGACCGTCTTCTCCGCCGCGGCGACGAACCTGCCCGAGACGAACCGCTGCGCCCGGCCGAGGATCGAAGGCGCGCACACTTCTGGCTTCACCGGCTTCAGCCAGTGCCTGCTGTAACCGCGCGACGGCGCTGGCGGACACGCTGTCGAGCGTCTCCCCCGACAACGTGTCAACGTCGGGCGGCGTCAGAACCAGGACGATTCGGCCGCCCACGGTGATGAGGGCGCCGCCATCGAAGGGCTGGGCGACGAAGCGGCTTCCGCCCGCTCCTTCGGCGTCCGGCCAAGAACAGTCGCCTTCAGGACCGCGATCGATCGATTGAAATACGAGAGCGTGTAGACGTCACTGGAGGGCGTCGCAGGCGCGACAAGGCTGCCCCAGAGCGCGCCACAGAGCACCAGGCCGGCGCTGGCGCCGGCGAGGGCACGCATTCGAGGCAGTAAGCGGTTCGGCATGCCGCGGACGCGACCGCTCAGTAGGTTTCGCGCACGAACCGTCGCCGCGCCAGCGTCGCTTCATCGTCGTACGCGTGCTTGCGCGAGCGGTCCGGCAGCTTGACCTTCGGGCGCTTGAGCTTCTTGTGCGGGATGGACCGCAGGAGGTGCGCGATGACGTTGAGACGCGCCCGCCGCTTGTCGTCGGATCGGACAATGTGCCAGGGAGCGAGACGGGTATCGGTCGCCTTGAACATGGCGTCCCTGGCGCGCGAGTATTCGTACCACTTGGCGCGCGCCGGCAAATCCATCGGGCTCAACTTCCACTGTCGGAGCGGGTCGTCCATCCGGGCCTTGAACCGACGCTCCTGCTCCTTGTTGCCAACTTCGAGCCAAAGCTTGATCAGGATGATGCCGTTCTGCAGCATCTGCTTCTCGAACCCCGGTGTGACTTCCAGAAACCGGGTGTACTGTTCGTCGGTGCAGAAGCCCATCACGCGTTCGACACCGGCACGGTTGTACCAGCTCCGGTCGAAGATCACGATCTCGCCGGCCGCGGGAAAGTGCTGGATGTAGCGCTGCACGTACATCTGAGACTTCTCGCGGTCGGAAGGCGCCGGGAGCGCCACGAGACGGAAGACCCGCGGACTGGTCCGTTCGGTGATGGCCTTGATCGTGCCACCCTTGCCCGCCGCGTCGCGGCCCTCGAAGACAATTATGACGCGCAGGCCCTTCTC
>DASXGC010000307.1:0-8723 GCA_036489235.1 Vicinamibacterales bacterium | reverse complement strand
CGCGCTGCGCATTGCCATATCGTGTGCGCGCGTGACGCCTCTGGCGAGGGACAGGTTGGTGACATTGATGCACGCCAGCACCAGCAGCAGCGCCGTCGCGCCGAGCACGATCAGCAGCGTCGGGCGCAGATCGCCGACGGTGGATGCCAGCAGCGACTGGAACACGTACTCCCGTCCGACAGCGTTGGGAATCGTCCGTCCGAGCTCCGCCATCGCGATCCGTCCGGCGGACTCGAGTGCGGCGATGCTGGCGCCCGGCTGCAACCGCACGATCGCTTTGAACGCGTGACCGCCGTCGGCGGGGGACAATCGGAAATTGACCCAGGCGTCGGTGCCGTGCGGCATGTCGAGATCGGGCGATGCAACGCCAACGATGTTGGTGATCCCGGAAAATTCCGCGAGATGCAGAGGCCGACCGATGACACCACGATCGCGTCCGAACATCGAGGCCCAGAGCCGCGTTGAAATAATCACAGAGGTTGGCGCTTCCCGGCCTGTGTTCACGTGCTCGTCGTCGGTGAACGCTCTTCCGAGCGTCATCGGCAATCCCAGGGTTTCGAAGAATCCGGCGGCCACGCCGCTGGCGGCAATCGGCACCACCGTCCCATCGTCGCGCAGCACCGTCAGGTCCATCGGAATACCGCCGACGCCGGAGGCACGCGCCACTACGGACGGCATTCGCGTCAGCGCATAGATCTCTGCTCCAGAAACCAGACCGCTGGTGGCGCGGCCGTCTGTCAGTCGGGTGTGTCCATCGACCAGTTGGCCGGCACGGACGTAAGGAAGCGGTCGAAGAAGTGTGGCATTGACCGTGCTGAAGATGGCGGTCGTGGCGCCGATGCCGACGGCCAGCGTCAGGATCGCCACGCTCGAAAACAATGGCGCGCAACGCAGGTCGCGAACTGCGTAGCGCACATCCTGCACCAGAGATTCCAGGAGCATTGTCCCGAGCGTTATACCAAACGGCGCCGAAACGCGATGTCCTTTGTTGTCACACGCGAGCGCTTCAGCGTCGCGTTGTTCACGGCCGGAGGCGGCCGGATGTCAGAAGGGAGGGCCGGTTTGCAAGCGAGTGTAAAATCGCGCCGTGGATACTACCGGATGGCTGCTCGATTCGGACCCGGCGATCCGCTGGCAAGCGATGCGGGATCTGACCAACGCGCCGGCCGAGGAAGTCGCGGCCGAGCGCGCCCGTGTACCACGCGACGGCCTGGGCGCAAGGATTCTCGCGGCGCAGGGACCGGATGGATACTGGCACCGCGCCGGCTCCCCCGACTGGCTGCCGACGCTCTTCATGTTGCAACTCCTCCGCGCGACCGGCGTTGACCGCTCCGACCCTGTGATCGACTCGGCGATCGCCAGCCTCGATGCCGGTTTCCGGTGGGACAAAGAGTTCGGCAGCATGCCGTTCTTCGAGGGCGAGGTCGAACCGTGCATCAACGGCGGCGCGCTCGCGCTTGGCGGGTACTTCGGGCGCCCGGCGGAGAGCCTCGCGCGGCGTCTGGTCAGCGAACAACTCGAAGACGGCGGCTGGAACTGCGATGCGCCGAAGAGCCTGCGATCGTCGTACCACAGCACGATCTGTGTGCTGGAGGGATTGCTCGAGTACGAGCGCGCCGTGGGTTCCGCGCCAGAGATAGCGGCGTCGAGACGTCGGGGCGAGGAGTACTTGCTCGAACGCGGCCTGTTCCGGCGACGCTCGACCGGCGAGGTTGCGAATCCGGAATTCCTCGAATTCGCCTTTCCGCCGCGTTACCACTACGACATTCTTCGTGCGCTCGACTATTTCAGAGCCGCCGGTGATCAGCCTGATGAGCGCGTCAGGGACGCCGTGCATCTCGTCGAGAGCCGGCGTCAGGCGGACGGTCGCTGGCTCCTCGAGCGTTCCTACGACGAGTCGCTCTCTTTTCCGTTCGACGAATCGGTAGGGCAGGCCAGCAGGTGGAGCACGCTCCGGGCATTACGTGTGCTACGTTGGCAGGACCGAGCGTAGCTCGAACCGGCCATCATCCATTACGGAAACTCTACTTGCAAACGAGCGTGCCGGAAGTCACCGTGAAGCCTTGAGCACTCTCGACTACATCCGCGTCACCCATGGCGAGCCACACGCGGAGCGCGGACGACGGATGCTTGCCGCCCATCCGGAGTTGCGCCGCCTGGCAGGATATTCGCCGACCACGGCGATCTGGATCGTCTGCCTCGTCATTGCGCAGATCGGCCTGGCGTTGCTGCTGGGCGGGCGTGGCTGGATCTGGTGGTTGCCCTGCTCGTACATCGTCGGCGCGACAATCGATCACGCGCTGTGGGCGCTGATTCATGACTGCAGTCACAACCTGGTTTTCAGATCGCGCACACCGAATCGCCTGATCAGCATCGTCGCCAATCTTCCTCTGGTGGTTCCGAGCGCGATTTCCTTCGCCAAGTATCACCTGCTACATCATCGCCACATGGGGGACATGGATCTGGACGCGGGCGTTCCGGGACCGACCGAGTCCGCGGTCATCGGCCGTTCCCGATTTGCAAAGGCGGTGTGGCTGGCCGGCACCATCGTCGTGCAGGGCGCAGTTCGCCCGAACCGATTGAAAGTGCGTCTCATGGACGGGTGGACCGCGGCGAATATCGTGATTCAGTTCGTCTGCATCGGACTGCTGGCCGCGCTGGTCGGCGCCGGTCCGTTCAAATATCTGATCGCGTCGACCGTATTCGCGATCGGCCTGCACCCGCTCGGTGCGCGCTGGATCCAGGAGCATTTTGCGCGCGTGCCGGATCAGGAAACCTACTCCTACTACGGGCCGCTCAATAAGGTCTGCTTCAACGTCGGCTACCATAACGAACACCACGATCTGGTGACGATTCCCTGGTCGCGGTTACCGGAAGTCCGGCGCATGGCGCCGGAGTTTTATGCGGGACTGCATTCGTACTCGTCGTGGACGGCGCTGCTGATCGAGTTTCTGCGGAATCGGCAGATGACGTTGTTCGATTACATCATCAGGCCGCGGACTACCGATCGGTCGCCATCGGACGATACGGTTCAGTGGCACCCGAAGGATGAGAAAGCGCCGCAACCTCGATATCAGGCAGGAACGAGTATGGCAGGGAAGGGTTGAAGATCAGCGCCGCGTCCGACACGTTCGAGCGCCCCTTGACCAGGTAATCGGTGGCGGCAAGGGTGAGGCAATCCACCAGCACCGAACGCCCCTTCAAATAGTTCGAAAAGCCCAGTGACGGATCGAGGTGGATGCCCTTGCTGCCGGCAGGCACGCGCGGCGACTCCTCGGATGTCACGATCGCGTCGGGAAACTGCCCACGCATGAACTCCAGGAATTCGACTTCGTCGGTTGCGACGAACAACTGGAAGCATTGCGGCCGCGCCGCTCGGACCACGCGGCGCACCTCGTCGGCGTACACGGTGTACGGCACCGGCGCCGTTCGATAGTGTGAGAGCTTCCCAGACCATCGGTAGGTCGCATCCGTGCCGCGATAGTGGACGCCGACCACATAGGCATCGGGATCGAAGGTCCGCGACGCCAGTTGCCTCGCCGCGTCCAGGATCTCGGGACGCACCGCTACGTATTCCACAATCAGTCGATGCAACTCTGCCCGGCTCAGTCCGAACGTCATCGGGTAGAGGTACGGCGTGACGCCCTGCACAAGATCGGAGAATCCGCCGAACCGGCCGATCTTCCGAAACCGGCTGTCCAGGCGCACTTCAGCGGCGGAGCGGCGAACGCGGTCCGGGGCTGACCGTCCGCCAACATACATGGTGGCCTGCTCGAAGAAGATCTCCCACCAGTTGGACGGATACCCGGCCTCGACGTAGATCGGACTATCGAAATCCACGCGCACGCCGATGGCACCGTTCCCCTCAGCGTAGGCGAGCGCGCCGAGCACCGAATGGAACTCCGAGAAGAGACCGTGAAACGGCGACACGATCCCTTTGCTGGTGAGCCTCGGCAAGGCGTGCCGCGACGTCAGCACCATCACGCGTCCTCGAACGTCCTGAACCGGCAGCCACGACAGAAGCAGGTCGCGCGCCGCTCGCCGGAGCGACCGTCGAACCGGCGGCGCCGGGTTTTCTGATCGATACCAACCCGCCGCGGTCATTGCGCCACCAGCTGCGTGTGTACGAGCTGCCGGTAGAACGCCGACGAACCCAGGAGCTCCTGATGCGTTCCGCTCGCCACGATCCGGCCCTGATCGAGAATCACGACCCGATCGACCGACGCGACAGTAGAGAGGCGGTGGGCGATGATCAGAGTCGTCGGTCGATAGTCGATAGCCTGCAGGGCATCGTGCACGACTGATTCGAGCTCGGCGTCGAGCGCGCTGGTCGGCTCGTCGAGAATCAGGATCTTCGGCCGTCGCAGGAGTGCGCGCGCGATGGCGACCCGCTGTCGCTGCCCGCCCGACAACTGCACCCCACGGTCGCCGACCTGGGCGTTGTAGCGTTCGGGAAGGCGTTCGATGAACTCGTCAACCCGAGCCAGGTGAGCGGCCGAAACGACTTCGTCGGCATCGCTCGACTCGACCCCATAGCGGATGTTGTCCGCGACGCTTCGCGAGAACAATGTCGGCTCCTGCATGACGGTGGCAATCTGCGACCGCAGCCAGGCCGGATCGAGGCGCCGCACATCCCGTCCGCCGACGAGGACGCGTCCTTCGTCGGGGTCGTAGAAGCGGAGGACGAGATTCAACAGCGTGGACTTGCCCGAGCCGGATTTTCCGACCAGCGCCACGACTTCGCCGGGTGCGATGGTCAAGTCGATGCCGCGCAACGCTTCCACATCCCGGCGCGTGGGATATCTGAACCGGAGCTGCTCGAGCGTGATCGACGCCTCGATGCTCTCTGGCGTCTCGCCGCCGCGCAGCGGGATGTGCGGCTGAGAGTCGATCAGATCGAGCAACCATTCCATCGACCCGACCGCGCGAAACGCCTCTGCGGAAAACCGGGAGGCGCTTCGAAAACCACGCGCGACGAAGAGTGCATAGAGGATGAACGAGACGAGTCCTCCGGTCGTCATCTGGCCCGCGACGATCATCCGGCCGCCGACCCAGATCGCGAGCAGCGCCGCACACTCGCCGGCGATGAGTGATACGCCGCCGAGCGCGGCCCGGGCTACCGATTTCTTCCGCACGAACTCGAGAGCGCCTTCGAGCAGGCGGTCGTAGCGGGCGCCTTCCGCGTCCTCTCTCCCGAACGCGCGGACGGTGCGGACGCCGGCCAGGACCTCGCCGGCAGCGGCGCCCGCGCTGGCATGGGCTTCCTGCAGATACCCCGACATCACCTTCACACGGCGGCCAAGGACGGAGGTCGCGTACGCGATCGGCGGAATGGCGATCAGCATCAGAAAGGTCAGTCGCGGCGACGTGTAAAACAGCAGTCCCGTACCGCAGACGCTGAATATGGCGGCGCGCAGCGTCTCCGCCAGTTCCTCGCCGAGGACGTGTTCGAGCGGCGGGACATCGGACCACAGACGGGTGGTGATGGCGGCCGTGTCGCGGCTGTCGAAGAACGCGATGTCCTGCCGCAGCAATGTACGAAACAGCGCCCGTCGAATCCGGACGCCGACGCAACCCGCACCCAGGCCGAAGTAGTAGTCGCGCCCGCACGTCGAGAGGGCCTCAACCAGCAGGATCACCACCATCGTCAGCGACAGCTGATTGAGGCGCTCGATCTGTCCGCCTTGAATGGCATCGTCGATGATGAGGCGGATGACGTAGGGATAGGCGAGCGCCGTGGCGATGCTCAGCGTCACGAACGCCGACCCGCGCAGATAGACTCGTTTCTCGGCCCAGACGAAACGCCAGACGCGCGCGACCTGCGTGAAGATGCTTCGCGATGTGGAAGCGGGTTCAGTCATCGTACGCCAGCCGGCCCGACGGCGAAACCGCGCGCGAGGAGCGCCGCATCGGCGATCTCCTCGAGACGCTGGAACTTGCTGCCGTCCTCGATGGGTTCGTCCCAACGATTGTGCCAGTGCCACGCAAACGCGCCGTCATAGAGCTCGCAGCTTTCCGGCGTCCGGCTGAACGGCTCGAATGACGGGTTGGCCGTCCATTCCGTGTCGAAGAACGGCGACGGGTAGATCGCGACATCGGCGCCGCGGTCGATCGCGCGGCGAAGATTTTCCTTGCCCCAGTTGAATTCGCCCGCCGGAAGTTCGATCACCCCGGCGACCAGCTCTTGCATCAACCGGCTCCCTTTCTCTGCGTACATGATCGCGCCGTTGTAGACGCCGTCGAGGTTGTCCCACTGGTACACGAACTCTTTGCCGAGCAACGCACCGAGGTTGCGCAGCAGGACCATGTCCATGTCCACATACACGCCGCCGTGGTTGTGCAACGCGAGAATCCTGAAGAGGTCGCCGTCACGCCAGACCTTGCGATCCTGCTGCCGGTACAGGCCGGGAAGCTCTTCGAGCGCCGTGCCGCGGGCCTCGTCCTCGACGGAATACACACGGTGCGTGAGCACGCCGTCAAACGCCTTCAACCAGGGATTGCCGGACAGGTCCTCGTCGGACCACAGGATCAGTTGGCAGCGCGAGAGATCCTGTGTGGCGAAGAACGATTTCACCGGCAACGCCTGCTTCCGTCCGAACGGCCGTTGCCGTAACCAGAACGCGCCACGCGACTGGCGCCAGAACATGTGGAACGTGACCGGCGCCGGCGGCGCGACATCGGCGATGCTTCGGCAGACCGCCAGTGCCTTCCTCCAGTCGTGGTACAGTTCGTAGTGTGTCTTCGGCGAAATCGCGATCATTGACGTACGCTCATCGCCATTACGACAGGCAGGTGTACGCATACAGTCGCCGCGGCACGCCGAATCCAATGTAGTGATAGAACCAGCGGTCGCACTTCGTGAGAACGCCGAGCTCGCGCGGATCGTCGTCAGCAAAAGCGTAGCCTTCCCGGTGTATCAGATACGACAGCACTGACTGATCCTGGCGATGGTTCTTGCGGGACGAGCCAGACGGAGCGATGCAATCCTTCGCCATCGCGCAGTCCCGCCAGGGCGCGACGATGCCTTGATACAGACGCTGGGCCGCCTCCGGATCGGCAAAGCTCCCGACCGCAAAGCCGACCAGCGTCGCGTCGGCGTTGATCCTGTCGGCGTACACCTCGGCATCAGCGCCCAGCCACGCAAACATTCCGGGATGTGTCCAGTCGCGCATGGTCCCCGCCGAACGGCGGACCCACAATCCGCTGGCGGCAATCCGCGCCTTGATGACGCTGAGCGACTCGAAGTAGCAGCCCGCATCCGCCCACAGGACGTCGCACGGATCGGCGCTCGCCCGGACACGGTCGATGACCTCGGCGACGATCACCGGTTTCCAGGCGTACTCGCCGGCGTTGACGGTCACGTGCATGTGAGGGGGGTGCGCGTCATAATTGAACGTCCGGTGGACGGCTCGCGGCCAGCGGGGAAGCGCGTCGGCTTCCGCGGACGTCAGCCCGATGTCGTAGCACTCGACGCGCGCGTCCAGATCGCGCAGAGACGCCAGCATCTGGACCAGCGCGCCGAAATGATTCGACGAGGCTGCCGTGACGACCACGAGGTCCGCGCTCATCGCGATTCCATCCTGCTATGTCCAGCCTCGACACGATTCAGCAATTCTTCGCGGACTACCAGGACGGGCGCTATTTCAACGGTCTCGTCAATACGCCCACGCCTCATCGTCTCCGCGAAGCACCCTGTCTCAGCTATCACGTGTCGAAGAGCCACCTTGCGCCGCGCTTCAGCATCGTCACGCCGACCTTCAACTGCGCCTCGACGATTCAAGCGTACATCGAGGCGACGGCCCGCGCAGTCTCGCTTCCATTCGACTGGATTCTCGTGGACGATGGCTCCGAGGACGGTACGCCGGAGCACGCCCGCGACGCGCTGGAGGCGCTGGTCTGTCCGCTCCTGGGGCGCGCGACAATCGTACGGAATCCCGTGCCCGTGTACGAAACCGCTTGCGACAACATCGGCTTTCGCCTCGCCGAGACGGATCTCATCATCGAGATTCAATCCGATATTCACGTGCTGGAGCCGGGCTTCGATGCGCTGATCATCGAGGCGCTGGAACTCCACCCCAGGCCGGCCGCCGTGTCCGGGCGTTGCGGTCACAGTTTTCTCGCGCTGCGCGGACCACTGGCGCGCGCGCTGTTCGGCCTCGGCCGCAACGATGGTGTCGGCCTGTATGGAACGCGGATCGACACGCCGGATCTGGTCGAACCGCTCAGGGGACATCGCTTTCGATGTGAGACCGTTCCGCGCGGACCGTGGGCGCTGCGCAAATCCGATCTCCAACGGTTCGGGTCGCTGGACGAGCGCTCTTTCTTTCTCGGCAACGACGACCACGACTTTCATCGGCGCGTCTACGCGGCCGAGGGAAGGCGCCCTGTCTACGTGCCGATGAGGCTGTACGCGCCGCTGAATGCAGGCGCCGCCCGACGTCCGCGAACGGGTGTCAATGCAGAGATCTTCAGGATGCTGAAACATGAGAAGCGCGGCAGTCCGGCGTTCCACCGGTTCCTTTCCGCTCAACGACGATTGGCGCAGCCAGAAGAAATCACCTAGTGTGCCGGCAGCAGGCCGCCGAGGCTCGTATCGACGCGATGTTCGGCCGCCAGCGCAGCGCCCACGATCCACTCGAGCTGCTGGCCGTCGTGGTGCAGGCGATCCTGCAGCGCGGTGTCGTCGGGATTCTGGATCGCCGCGGCGCTCCACACCTCACGCG
>DASXGC010000298.1:0-1548 GCA_036489235.1 Vicinamibacterales bacterium | reverse complement strand
ATCAGATGTGTTCATGACGCCGGAAGTGACGTTCCTAGGACGGGGAGCACAGAACATAGCCGCGTCGCAGAAAAATCGAGGATAAGAAGCAATGGTCTATACGACAGATGATGGCCCGTTACTTGGGTTGTGGACAGCTATACGCCTTATCGGGGTAATTCATGAAATCGAAGATCCGACGGCACGAGCGGAAATCGTGACACAGGCCCAGATACTTATGACCGCGTTCTGCGCCGAGTTGAAGCCACAGCCTTGGGACCAAATCAGCTCTGCGCCATTCCTGACCGGTCTGGATGAAGTGGAGAAGTGTGACGCGTAGGCAATGTGGCCAAGCGAGATGGCGGCGGACGGAGGCTCATTCGATCGGCTGGGCATCTATTCGGCTGGCTCGGCCGCGCGCCGCAGCGCACGCCGCCGCGCCGACCCACGGTCGCCGATCAGCGCCACCGATGCGGTCAGGATCATCACGATGACGCTGGCGCCGAAGACCCATTGCGGCGCGCCGCGGTCCATGATGAAGCCGAACATCAACGGGCCGACCATGCCGCCGATGCTGAAGCCGCTGGTGACGATGCCAAAGGTGCGGCCCATCGCGCCGGGTGGCGCGGCGGCGCGCACCAGCATGTCGCGCGACGGCATGATCAGGCCGCCCAGCAACCCGGCGCAGCACATGGCCGCGACCAGCGGCACGATTCCCAACCCGATCGTGCCGATCGCTAGAACGATGCAGGCGTTGATGGCGTAGCCGACCGCAGCGACCTCGGCATGGCGGCGCGTCAAGTCGGCGATAAAGCCGCCGAGCAGCACGCCGAGCGCCTGCGCGCTCAGATACCCGGTCAGCGCCAGATTGGCGGCCGAGAGCGGCGTGCCGAAGGCGCTGGTCAGCGCCACCACCGAGAAATTGCTGATCCCGCTGCCCGACAGGCTGAGTAGGGCGAAAAACCCGGTGAGCCCGATGATCGTCGGGGTAAGCACGGCGGTGAGCCCGAGGCGCGGGGCGGCCGGCGCCTCGCTGGGGTGCGGCACGGCCGTGATGTTGTCGACGCCGCGCACGAATACGAGCGGCAGGGCGGCCACCAGGGCGATGCTGCCGGCGGCGATCACCGCAAAGTTGAGCCCCAGGCTCGCCGCGACGGCGAGCGTCGTCACCGGCGCGACGGCGGTGCCGAGAAAGCCGGAAAAGGTGTGGACCGAAAAGGCGCGGCCAACCCGGGCGGGGGCGATCCGAGCCGCGAGGATCGCGTAATCGGCCGGATGGAACACGCTGTTGGCGAGGCCTAGCAGCGCCATTGCCAGCAACAGGCGCGAATAGGAGGGGGAAAGGCCGAAGCTGATAAAAGCCACCGCGCTGGTGACGAGTCCGAGCACCAGCATCCGCCGCGAGCCGACGCGGTCGACGAGGAACCCGACCGGCAATTGCGCCACGACCGACAGGATATTGGCCACAGTCAGGGCAAAGCCGAGCTCGACAAAGCCGATGCCAAGCTGCGCCTTCAGAAAAGGAAACAGCGGCGGTACGACCAGATTGTGAAAGTGGTTGACGAAATG
>DASXGC010000290.1:0-18561 GCA_036489235.1 Vicinamibacterales bacterium | reverse complement strand
GCCGAAGCCGGGGTCCAGCGCGCCGCGCAGGCGCGCAGCGACCTGATTCGGGACATCGATCGACAGCGCGACCTGAATGCGCAACTCGCGGGCGAGTTGCTCTCGGCGCAACAGAAGCTGCAGGTCTCGCTCCGCGACCTTGCCGCCGGCAGCACCCCGGCAGCTGCCGCCTCGCTTCCGCTGCGGCCTTTCCGCGGCGACCTGGACTGGCCGTCCGCCGGTGCGGTCCGGCGACACTTCGGCCGCCCGCCGGCGGCGAACGGCATCGAGATCGCGGCAGCCGAAGGCGCGAACGTGCAGGCCATCCACGAGGGCGTGGTCGCGTTCGCCGGTACCTTTTCCGGTTTCGGCAACCTCGTCATCGTCGAGCACAGCCCGCAAACCTTCAGTCTTTACGGCGATTTGTTGGAAGTCGGCGTCTCCAAGGGCTCCCGGCTGGAGCGCGGGCAGACGCTTGGCACGGTCGGCGCTACGCCGGCCGGACCAGCGGGGCTGTATTTCGAACTCCGCGTCGACGGTCAGCCGGTCGATCCTTTACAATGGCTGCGGAAGCGATAATTGACTGAGGTGCTATGAGCTCTCGCACACGCGTAATCGTGATGTCCATCTCGGCCCCGGTGATCGCCTTTGCGATCCTCGGCGGGTTCCTCGGCCGGGTGATGGCGCGTGAAGGCAGCACGTTCAAGCCGCTCACGATCTTCGAGGACGTGGTCAGCCTGATTTCGAGCAACTACGTCGAAGAAGCGAACATGGACCGGGTAATGCGCGGCGCCATGCACGGCCTGGCCGATGGCCTCGACGCCGATAGCGCCTACCTGACCGTCGAAGAAGTGAAGCAGGTCGAAGCCGGGACGCCGCTGCCGCCGGCCGGCGTCGGCCTCGAAATTACGCGTCAGTACTACCTGCGGGTGATCGCCGCCCGCGACAACTCTCCCGCCGCCAAGGCCGGCCTGCGAACCGGCGATTACATCCGCGCGATCAACGACACGCCGACGCGGGAAATGTCCGTGTGGGAGGGCGTCCACATGTTGCGGGGCGCCGCCGGGACGAAGGTGTCCGTCACGATCATTCGTGGCAACGCCGCCGATCCCCATGTGATCGAGATGACGCGGGAAGTGGAACCGTCCTCGACGGTCAGCGGCCGCATTGCCGCGCCGGGCATCGGCTACGTCCGGGTGACTGCACTGGGCACCGGCACTGCATCGCAGGTCAAGACCGAAATCGCCGAACTCACCAAGGGCGGAGCGGCGAAGCTGATTGTCGATTTGCGCCGTGCCTCGAGTGGAACGCTGGATGACGGCCTGGCTCTCGCCCGCTTGTTCGTGGCGAAAGGGCCGCTGACCATTCGCGAGGGGCGCGGCGGCATGCGCGAAACCATTGCCGCGGGACCCGGCGACGGCTCGGTCACGCTGCCGACGGTGCTGTTGATCGACACCGGCACATCGGGGGGCGCCGAGTTGTTCGCTTCAGCGCTCGCTGGCAATCAACGCGCCGACCTCATCGGCGAGCACACGATCGGCCGCACCGCCACCCAGAAACTGATCAAGCTGCCGGACGGCGCGGGCCTCTGGCTGTCCACCACACGCTACCTGACTCCCGCTGGCGCGCCGTTGCACGACAAGGGCCTCGAACCGACCGTGCCTGTCGACGAACCGGACGTCGAGTTCGGCCAGCCGGCGCCGACCGCCGACCCGATACTGGACAAGGCGCTCGAACAGCTCTCGGAAAAAAAGGCCGCGTAACCCCCTGAATCTGACGATTCTGCTATACTGATCGTTCGTCTAACGTCAGTTTTCGCTTGATGATGTAGGCGCGTAGCTCAGAGGTTAGAGCGCCTGCTTGACACGCAGGAGGTCGGTGGTTCGAGTCCACCCGTGCCTACCACGCTCTCGCAATCCCCGAATGAGTCAGCTCACCGTCACGCTCCCGGATGGCTCGAATCGCAACGTGCCTGCCGGTACCACTGTCCGCGACATTGCGGAAGGGATCTCTCCAGGTCTGGCCAAGGCGGCGCTCGCAGGCGTTGTGGACGGCAAGCTGGTGGACCTGGCGTTCCCGCTCGAGCGCGACGCCTCGGTACGGATCGTCACGGACAAGAGCCCGGAAGCGCTGGCGCTCTTCCGGCACAGCACCGCGCATCTGCTGGCGGCGGCGGTCACCAAGATGTTTCCCGGCGTGCAGTGCGGGATTGGTCCGGCCACCGACGAAGGGTTCTTCTACGACTTCGTCGTGCCGCGTCCGTTCGTCCCCGAGGATCTCGACACGATTGAAGCGAAGATGAAAGAGCTCGTGGCGCAGGACCTCGTATACGAGCGCCAGATGTGGCCGCGCGACGAGGCCAAGGCGTTTTTCGAGAAGCGCGGCGAGCCGCTCAAGATGCAGCTCATCGACGAGAAAACCGCGGGTCAGCCCGAGGTGTCCGTTTACACCATCAAGGACAAGGACACGTTCGTCGATTTCTGCGTCGGTCCGCACGTGCCGAGCACCGCGAAGCTCAAGGCGTTCAAGCTGCTCACCACCTCCAACGCGTACTGGAAGGGTGACGCCAGCAACCAGCCGATGCAGCGCGTGTACGGCACCGCGTTCCTGTCCGAAAAGGACCTCAAGGCACATCTCACCCAGGTCGAGGAAGCCAAGAAGCGCGACCATCGCAAGCTCGGACGCGAACTCGGGTTGTTCACGTTCCACCAGTGGGCGCCGGGCGCGGCGTTCTGGCTGGCCAAAGGGACCACGCTCTACAACATCCTCGCGAACTACATGCGCGACATCCTCTTCCCCGCCGGCTACGTCGAGGTGAAGACGCCGCTCGTGTACAACAAGGCACTGTGGGAGCGCTCGGGGCACTGGAAGCACTATCAACCGAACATGTTCCTCATCGAATCCGAAGGCGAGACGATGAGCATGAAGCCGATGAACTGCCCGGGCCACTTTTTGACCTACGCCAGTTCGCCGCACAGCTATCGTGATCTGCCGATCCGCTTTCACGAGCAGACGCCGCTGCATCGCAACGAAGCGTCCGGCGTGCTCTCGGGACTGACCCGCGTCCGCCAGTTCTCGCAGGACGATGCGCACTGTTTTGTCCGTCCGGATCAGATTGGCGACGAGGTCGAGCGCCTGATCCGGCTGGTCCAGCGGGTCTACGGCGACTTCGATCTGGGGTTCACCGCCAAGCTCTCGACCATGCCCGACGAGCATATGGGCGACGAGGCGACCTGGCGCCATGCCGAATCGGAACTGAAGGCCGCGCTCGATCACGCCGGCATGGCCTACACCCTGAACGAGAAAGACGGGGCGTTCTACGGACCGAAGATCGATTTCGACGTCACCGACGCGATCGGCCGGAAGTGGCAGTGCGCGACGATTCAGCTGGACTACATGCAGCCGGAGAACTTCGACCTGAAGTACACCGGCGCCGACAACGCAGAGCACCGGCCGGTGGTGATTCACCGTGCAATTTTCGGCAGTTTCGAGCGGTTCATCGCCATCCTGATCGAGCACTACGCCGGAGCATTTCCGCTCTGGCTGGCGCCGATTCAGGCGGTGGTGATGCCGATTGTCGACCGCCACGTCCCCTACGCCGCCGAGGTCCGGGAGCGACTGGCCGCCGCCGGCCTGCGGGTGGAACTCGACGAGCGCCAGGAAAAGATCGGATATAAGATCCGGGAGGCCCAGCTGCAGAAAGTGCCCTACATGCTGGTCATCGGCGATCGGGAGATGACGGAAGGCACGATCTCGGTGCGGACGCGCACCGGCGGCGACCAGGGCGCGAGCCCGGTCGACGCGTTCATTGCGTCTGCGCGCGAAGAAATCGCGCGCAAAGGGCACGTTCCGGTAACAGCGTAGGAGGCCTTATCGCTTTCGACAGAAGTCCGCGCCGAGATGATCGCACGCGGGTCAACGAACGAATTCGAGTCCGTGAAATCCGCGTCATCGACGACACCGGCGCACAGCTCGGCATCATGCCGCCGCCGCAGGCGCTGGCCATCGCCAAGCAGAAGGGCCTCGACCTGGTCGAGATCTCGCCGACCGCCGTACCGCCGGTCTGCCGGATCATGGACTTCGGGAAGTATCAGTACCAGGAGCAGAAACGGGCTCGCGAGGCGCGCAAGCACCAGAAAGTGATCGAGGTCAAGGAAATCAAGTTCCGGCCGAAGGTCGACGAGCACGATTACCAGTTCAAGAAGAAGCACATCGAGCGCTTCCTCGAGGACGGCGACAAGGTCAAGGCGACGATCTTCTTCCGCGGCCGCGAAATGGCGCACCCGGAAATCGGCCGCCGCATTCTCGAGCGGCTCATCGGCGAGCTCGCGGACGTGGCGCTGGCCGAGACGATGCCGCGGATGGAAGGCAATCAGATGCATACCATCCTCTCGAGGCGCCCCCAGAGTGGCGGCGGCAAGTCCAAGGCCGCGGCAAGCGCCGCGACCGCGGCAGTGAAATAGAACGGCGATCGTTCAGTTTGAGGTAGTGATGGCGAAAAAAGTGAAGAAGCTGAAATTGAAAACGCACCGCGGCGCCGCCAAGCGCTTCAAGCGGACCAAGAACGGCAAGTTTCTGCGCGGCAAGGCGTTCAAACAGCACATCCTGAGCAGCAAGAGCACCAAGCGAAAGCGCGGTCTCCGCGGCACCACGACCGTCGCCGCGGTGGACGTCGCCAAGCTCGAGCGGATGCTGCCGTATAAGTGATAGACGAATCTGAATTTCCGGGAGACAGAGAATGCCGCGTGTAAAAAGAGGAACCGTCCGGCGCGCCAAGCGCAAGAAACTGCTTGGACTGGCGAAGGGCTACTACGCTAACAAGAGCAAGCTGTATCGGGCGGCCAAAGAATCGGTCGACACCGCGCTCAAGTACGCTTTCGTCGGCCGCCGCCGCAAGAAGCGAGACTTCCGCCGCCTCTGGGTCGTTCGCATCAACGCGGCAGCGCGCGAGCACGGACTGACCTATGGCCAGTTGATCAGCGGGCTGAAGAACGCCGGCATCACGCTGGACCGGAAGAGCCTGTCGGAACTTGCCATCTCGAGCCCGACCGCGTTCGGCACCCTGGCCAAGCAGGCCAAGGCGGCGGCGAAGATCGCCGTGAAGTCGCCGAAGAACGCCGAGAAGGCAGCCGCGTCCAAAGCCGCGACCGCCAAAGCCGCCGCACGCGCATAAACACGGCCTGGGGGCTGGAGACTGGGGACTAGCACGACGGGTTGCCTTTTCAGCCCCGAGCCCCTAGCCTCTGGTCTCTGGCCCATGCCCGACTACCCTCCCAGTCAAGAATCGGTGGCGATCCTCGTCGCGGAGTTCGAGCGCGAGCTCGCCGCGGCAGCTTCGCCTCGTGACGCGCAGAGCCTGCGCGATCGCTTCCTCGGCCGCAAGAACAGCCACGTCGCCTCGTGGATGCAGCAGATCGGGGCGGCCCCCGTCGAGCAGAAAAAAGGCATCGGGCAATACGCCAACGAACTGAAGAAAGCCGTTGAAGAGCGATGGACGGCGTATGCGGAACACGCCGCCGCGAACGCGCGGCCGGCCGGCGCCGTCGACGTCACGTTGCCCGGACGCGTCCCGCTGCTCGGACACCGCCATCCCCTGACGCTCGTGCGCGAGCGCATGGAGCAAATCTTCACCCGCATGGGATTCGCCATCGTCGAGGGTCCCGAAGTCGAGGACGAGTGGCACTGCTTCGACGCACTGAACATGCCGGCGGAACATCCCGCGCGCGACATGCAGGACACGCTGTATCTGTCGGAACCGATGCCGCCGGTCGACGGCGATACGGACGCCTACATCCGGACGATGCTGCGGACGCACACGTCCGCCATGCAGATCCGCTACATGCAAACGCATCAGCCGCCGATTCGCATCGTCGTGCCGGGGCGCGTGTATCGGCGTGACGACCTGGACCTGACGCACACGCCGATGTTCTCGCAGATGGAAGGGCTCGTCGTCGGCGAAGGCATTTCGCTGGCCGACCTCAAAGGCACGCTGCTGGCGTTCGGGCGCGAGATGTTCGGCGAACGGTCGCGGCTGCGAACGCGTCCGAGTTTCTTCCCCTATACCGAGCCGAGCGCGGAAGTCGACATCAGCTGCTGGTCGTGCGACGGCGTCGGCTGCTCGATGTGCAAAAAGAGCGGCTGGATCGAAATCCTCGGCTGCGGCATGGTTCACCCCGCGGTGTTCGAGGCGGTCGGCTACGACCCGGAAAAATACACCGGCTTCGCCTGGGGCATCGGCATCGAGCGCGTCGCGATCCTGCGCTACCAGGTCGAGGACATTCGATTGTTCTATGAGAACGATCTGCGGTTTCTCGAGCAATTCCCCTACTAGCCACATATGCGTCTAGTCATTTCCTGGCTGCGTGAATTCGTCGACATCAAGGCGTCAGCGGAAGAAATCGCCGAGACGCTCTCGTTGCGCGGCTTCGAGGTCGCCGCGATCGAACCGCTCGGGGCAGACGCTGCGGTGATTGATTTCGAGGTGACGGCAAACCGGCCGGACTGCCTGAGCGTGATCGGTCTGGCGCGCGAGGTCGCGACCGCGTTCGACCTGCCGCTGACGCTGCCGTCGGCGGAGAGCGGCGCGCGAGTCCGTCTCGCCGCCGTTCCTGTCGGGACGTCGGACCGCATCACAGTGTCGATCGACGACGCCGAGCTGTGTCCGCGCTATGCCTTGGCCGTCGCCGAAGTGAAGATCGGTCCGTCGCCGGCGTGGCTGGCCGCGCGCCTGCAGGCGGCCGGCGTCCGGCCGATCAGCTCGATCGTCGACATCACCAACTACGTCAACCTCGAGCTCGGTCAGCCGATGCACGCCTTCGATCTCGCGAAGCTCGCAGGCAGCGAGATCCACGCGAGGAGGGCGCGGGCAGGCGAAACGATCACGACGCTCGATGGCGTGAAACGCACGCTCGACGCCGAGATGCTGGTCATCGCCGACCGCGATCGCGCCCAGGCCGTCGCCGGCGTCATCGGCGGCGCCGACTCCGAGGTCTCAGCGACCACGACAATGGTCGCGTTCGAGAGCGCATATTTCAAACCCGCATCGGTACGCCGAACGAGCAAGCGGCTCGGGCTCAAGACCGAGGCCTCGGCGCGCTTCGAGCGCGGCGGCGACCCCAACGCGCAGGTCGTCGCGCTGCAGCGGGCGATCGCGGTGATGGAACAAATCAGCGCCGGCCGTGCGATCGGCGCGATCATCGACTGCAAGTCGGGTGAGGCGACGCCGAAGCAACTGCGTCTGCGCCGCAATCGGCTCACGGGCCTGCTTGGCGCCATCGTGCCCGACGTCGAGGTCGAGCGAATCCTGCGCGGCCTCGGACTCGCCGTGTCGACTGCTCCCGACGGCTGGCAGGTTACCGCACCAACTTTTCGCGTCGATCTCTTGCGCGAGGTCGACCTGATCGAGGAAGTCGGACGCCACCACGGCTTCGACAAGCTGCCCGCAGCGTTCCCGGCGGTGACCCAGGCGGCGCCCCCGCCCGACCCGCGCGTCGGCCGCGATCAGCTGGTGCGACGAGCGTTGACCGCGGCGGGACTGTCCGAGGCCGTCACCTTCGGGTTCATCGAAGCGAAAGCGATCGAGGTATTCAGGGGAACGCAGAGATTGCCGGTTCCGCAGGGCGGTAAGGTTGCGGCGGCTGACACGTTCGAAAACGTCTTGACGATCGCGAACCCGCTCTCCGCCAAGTTCGATACGCTGCGGCCATCGCTGTTGCCCGGACTGGTGGACGCGGTCGCCCACAATCGTCGCCACGGCCGGCGCGACGTGCGCCTGTTCGAAATCGGCGCGCGTTTCACCACCACGACCGAGCGCCGCAGCCTGGGGATGGCCTGGACCGGCGCCACCAGTGCACACTGGTCAGGCGGCGCGCGTGAGGTGGACTTCTTCGACGTCAAAGGATTGGTCGAGGAGGTCTGCACCATCCTCGGCGTGCGTGTTCGGACCGAGCCAATCGTGGCGCCATTCCTGGTGCCAGGCCAGAGCGCCGCGGTCATCGTCGCGGATGGACCTGAGCGTGGCGCGGTGGTCGGCTTGACCGGGCAGCTGTCGCCGGCGGTCGCCGATGCGCGCGGGTTGCCCCGTCAGGATCGCGTCATGATGGCCGAGCTCAACCTCGACCATCTCTCCAAAGCGCGAGCGGCCGAAAGCGATGCCATTGTTCCGCTGGCGCGTTATCCATTTGTCGTGCGCGATCTGTCGATTGTGGTTGCCGATACCTTGCCTGCCGAAATCATTCGTGACACCATTCAGGCGTCTGGACGCGATCTGCCGGCGCCGCTCGCGTCCGTGGGATTTTTCGCTCGCTACCAAGGCAAGGGCGTGCCCGAAGGAGCCGTCAGTATCTCAGTGCGGCTGACGTTCCAGGCGGCCGATCGCACGCTGACCGACGTCGAGGTGCAGCACAGCGTCGAAACAATCCTTGCCGCGCTGGTTCGCGAGCACGGGGCAATACAGAAATAATTTCAATCAGATCTGGTGAGGCAGTTATGGCGAAAGCAGCAGTGCGCAGCGTGGACCTCGAGCCGATCGATCGACTCGAAGAGAAGATCAAGCTGCTGGTCGGGATGGTCGAGCGGCTCAAATCCGAGCAGACGCGTGCCGCCGAAGAAAATCAGCGGCTGTCGCGCGATATCGATTCGATGCGCGCGCAGCTCGCGAGCAGCGACGGCGTGGCCACGGAGCTGTCGTCGCTGAAGGAAGAACGCGACGTCATCCGGACGCGCGTGACCGACATGCTCGAGCAGCTGGAAGCGCTCAGTTTGTAACATGAGCGACGCCGGCCCGGTCATCCCGGTCGAGATTCACGGGCAGCGGTATCCGATCCGCAGCACGCTGGATCCGGAATACGTGGCGCTGCTGGCGAACTACGTGGACGGCAAGATGCGCGCGGCGGCCGATACGACGGCGACCGGGGACTCGCTGCGGCTGGCGGTGCTGGCGGCGCTCAATATCGCCGACGAGTTGCTCCGCTGTCGGGAGATCACCCGCGCCCGCGCCGGGGAACTGGCGGAACGGGCCGGCGAACTCGAACGCCTCGTCGACCGGGTGCTCCTGTGATTCACGGGTCGCACCCTTGAACCGCGGACCTCGAACCTATAGGATCGTTATCGGATTTGAGTTCCCTGCTTTGCGCGTGATGGCGGTAGGCTCGTTGAGCCAATGTTTACCCAAGTGAGTCGCGACGCCGCGTGGTGTGCATGCCTCTGCAACGAGGAAGCCTGAAGCGCGGCTTGTTTGAGCGGTTCCACCTGCTTTAGCAGGTTCATCGTCCTCCCCACACGGCAAAGCGGGGTTGTTCTTTCGTATCCCTCCATCACTTCTATTGCAGGCGGGGCTTCCCCGCGCGCGGCGCCGGCCCAGCACTGACGGGGATTGACCCCGACGAGGGAAAGGACGTCACGCGTGTCGCCAGTGTACGCATCGGTCATCGTCGCCGCCGTGGTCGCGGGAGTGGTGTGTGCCGCGGCGTTCGTGGTGTGGATCGCGAACCGCAAGCGAATCGCCGCCGAAACCGTCGGCCGCGCCGAAGAACAGGCACTCCGGATCATCAAGGACGCCGACCGCGACGCCGAGACTCGCCGCAAGGAGTCGCTGCTCGACGCCAAGGAGAAGGCGCACGAGATCCTCGTGGAGGCCGAGCGGCAGGCACGGCACGATCGCCAGCAGGCGGCCTCCGTCGAACAGGCGCTGCAGCGGCGAGAGGCTGCCGCCGCCGAGCGTCAGGCCACCGTGGAGCGCCTCGAAAGCGAGCTCAATGGCCGCGACCGTGCCCTCGCGGCGCGCGAACAGTCCTCCGCCGCAGCCGCCGCGAAATACGAAGCGCTGGTCGCACATCAGAAGCACGAGCTCGAGCGCGTCGCAGGGCTGACTGCCGACGAGGCCAAGGAACTCCTGATCAAGCAGATCGAGGGCGAAGCCCGCCACGATTCGGCCAACCTGCTGAAGCGGCTCGACGCCGAGGCGCGCGAAACCGCCGTGGACCGCGCCAAGCAATACATCACCGAAGCCATCCAGCGCTGCGGCGCCGAACACGCCATCGAGACCACCGTGTCGGTGGTCGATTTGCCGAGTGACGATCTGAAGGGCCGCATCATCGGCCGTGAGGGCCGCAACATCCGGGCGCTCGAGCTGGCAACCGGCGTGGACCTGATCGTCGACGACACACCAGGCGCCATCATCCTGTCCGGCTTCGATCCGTACCGGCGCGCCATCGCCAAGGAATCGATCGAGCGGCTGATTGCGGACGGCCGCATCCATCCGGCCCGGATCGAGGAAGTCGTAGCGAAGGTGAAAGAGGAAACCGACGAGGCGATGCGGAAAGAAGGTGCGGCTGCCGCCTTCGACCTCGGACTGCACGATCTGCATCCGGAGATTCACCGGCTGATGGGCCGGCTGAAGTACCGCACCAGTTACGGGCAGAACGTGCTGTCGCACTCGGCCGAGGTGGCGCGTCTGGCCGGGATCATGGCGCGAGAAGTCGGGCTGGATGCGCATGTCGCGGTGCGGGCGGCGTTCGTGCATGACATCGGCAAGGCGATCGATCGCGAAATGGAGGGCACCCACCTGACGATCGGCATCGATTTCCTGCGTAAACACGGCGAGAGCGAAGCCGTGGTGATGGCGATGGCCGCGCATCACATGGACATCGACTGGCCGTCGCTCGAAGCGATGATCGTCCAGGCCGCCGACGCCATCTCTGCGGCTCGCCCCGGCGCGCGCCGCGACATCCTCGAGTCGTACGTCAAGCGGCTCGAGAAGCTCGAGGGCATCGCCGACTCCTTCAAGGGCGTCTCCAAGTCGTTCGCCCTCCAGGCCGGCCGAGAAATCCGGATCATGGTCGAGAGCGAGAAGATTTCCGATGAAGAAGCGGTCTGGCTGTCGAAGGACATCGCCCGCCGCATCGAGAACGAGCTCGAATATCCGGGCCAGATCAAGGTGACGGTGATTCGCGAAACCCGAGCCACCGACTACGCGAAGTGATCATTTCCGACTGTTCCGAGCGAGAGCTCGTCGCGCGCATCCAACGCCAGCTCGCCCCGCCACCCGACTGGCTGCTGGTCGGCATCGGCGACGATGGGGCGGTGGTCGAGCCGGAGCGGAACCGCGTGGAGGTGCTCACCGTGGACGCGATCGTCGAGGGTGTGCATTTCGATCGTGCGTTCGTACCGCCCGATGCCATCGGCCATCGCGCGCTGGCGGTAAACCTGAGCGATCTGGCGGCGATGGGTGCGGCGCCGCGCCTCGCCCTGCTCTCGATGGTGCTGCCGCCGGACCTGCCGCTCGACGATTTCGATCGCATCATCGAAGGGTTCGCCAGGCTCGCGGCGAAATACCGTCTGCACGTGGCCGGCGGGAACCTGACACGCTCGCCCGGCCCGCTGGTCATCGACGTCACCGCAGTCGGGACCGTGAAGCGGCGGCAGGCGCTGACACGCGCGGGAGCACAGGCTGGCGACGACCTCTACGTCAGCGGCCCGATCGGTTCTGCAGCGGCCGGACTGATGCTGCTGCGCGACCGAAACGCCGCCGGAGCGGCCGTTGACGCCGGTAAACCGGCCGGGGACGGGCCACCGCCGGCTGATGACTGCCGGCTGACGACTGCTTATCTGCGTCCCGAGCCGCGCGTCCGACTCGGCATGCTGCTGTCGCGCAATCGCGCCGCGTCCGCCTGCGTCGACCTCAGCGACGGACTCGCGGATGCAGTCCACCGAATCGCCGAAGCCAGCGGCGTGGGTGCCACCATCGACGCCGACGCCTTACCGATCGAAAGCAGTGCGCGCGCGTGTTTCGCTGCCCGCGGCATCGACGCCGTCACCGGAGCGCTGACCGCGGGCGACGACTACCAACTGCTGCTCGCGGTCAGACCGCGGGCGCATCGACGCCTCAGCGCCGCCGCGCATCTGGCCGGCGCGGTGCTGACCCGTATCGGCCGCTGCCAACGCGAGCCGGACGTCCTCCTTCAGCGTTCCGCCGGCGCCGCTGTCGATCGCACGCCGCTGCCGCAGGGGTACAGCCACTTTCGATGATTCAGATCACGAAGACCATCATTCGTCGCTGGCTTGACGCGCTGCTGCACGTCGACGACACGCCGGAGCGAACCTCGGCCGCTTTCGCGCTCGGTGTCTTTTTCGGCTTCTCGCCATTCCTCGGCCTGCACACGCTGCTGGCGTTGATGTTCGCGTTTCTCCTGAACTTCAATCGCGTGGCGGTGCTGCTCGGCGTGTATTCGAACCTGCCGTGGATTATCGGTCCGTACTACGCCATCGTCACCATGGGCGGCGCGAAAGTTCTGCACTACAAACTGCCGCATGGCTTCAAGGGACAGATCGCGTCGCTGTTCGACGATTCTGCATTTCATAGCGCGTTCTGGCACAACCTGATCACGATTCTGAAGCCGCTGCTGCTGCCGTACGCCGTCGGATCCACTCTCGGTGCGCTCGTGATGTCAGCCTTTGCCTATCCGCTCGCCCTGGCGTTCGTGACAAGCCGGCGTCGGATCCATGACATCATGCGGCAGCACCACAAATGATCATTTCCGGCTCCTTCTGGCGGAAGACGATCGTCACGGTCGTGGCCGCCATCGCTTTCGCCTCGCTGTTCGAGACCACAATCCTGGACTCGAAATATGCGGCTCGCCTGGCGACCATGCGCGAAACATCGGCACTGCCGATGCCCGGATCGCGGGTCGCGTTCAGTGCCACTGCGTACTGCAAGGGCATCGTCACCTCCGCTGGAGTGGCCGTTCAGAGCGGCGTCGCCGCCTCCGATCCCGAGTTGCTGCCGGTGGGTTCCGTCATCGAAATCGACTCGCTGCCTGCGAAATACAACGGCATCTACACGGTGTTGGACACCGGGCCGAGCGTGCAGGGTCGGCAGGTCGACCTTTACATGTGGAACTGCAACGAAGCGCTCGCGTTCGGCCGGCAACCCGTGCACCTGACGGTGCTGCGCCTCGGCTGGAACCCTCGAGCCACGACGCCCGGATTCCTCGATCGATTCTTCAAGAAGAGCGAACCCGCCCCGCTGCCGTCCCGTCCGCTCCCGCTCGCGATCCCTTCAGCCGGCTCAAAGTCCTGATCGGAAGGCTGCAAAGAGCGGTATTCGACGGCATGTGGCCGGTTTGCGCCAACTCTGCGCTTTGCCCTTTGACCCGCCGCCACGCTGCTGCGCATCGTGTCCATTGCGTCTCGACCTCTCGACACGCGAGGAGGCAGCATGAAGGAAAGACGATCCACAGTAATCGCCATGGCCGCGTTCGCGATTGCGGTGCCCTGCTCCGCGGGATTGCGGGCGACACCCGCCGTCGGCTTCGCGGGGACCACAATCGCCATGGGCACGTTCTTCAACAAGGTGATCCCGCCTGATTTCTCGAAGAGCAGGGTCATCAGCCACGTCTGGCTGGCAGGCACGGTCACTAACTACGAGAGCGAGGACCCACACTGCATGTTTACCCGGCGGGCATAACGCTCGTTGACGGGCCTCAGCCGGCGCTGACCCGCCCAGCGGCGTCGTCGGTAGCGACACCCTCGCCCGCCCCGCTCTTGTACTGCAGCTCGAACAGCTTGAAATAGATCCCGCGCTCCGCCAACAGCTCCTGGTGGGTGCCTGATTCACGAATCTGGCCCTTGTGCAGGACCAGAATCTTGTCCATGTCCTGGATCGTCGACAGCCGGTGCGCGATCGCAATCGTCGTGCGTCCAGTCATCAGCACCTGCAACGCGTCGCGGATGATGATTTCTGTTTCGGTGTCGACGCTCGAGGTGGCCTCGTCGAGGATCAAGACGCGCGGATCAAACGCCAGCGCACGCGCAAACGACAGCAGCTGTTTCTGTCCGACCGACAGCGTGGCGCCGCGCTCCGCCACGGCGCTTGCGTAGCCGTTCGGCAGCCGGTCGATGAACGCGTCCGCGTGAACGGCGCGGGCGGCGTTGCGCACGCGCTGGTCGTCGATTTCCTGACGCCCGAGACGGATGTTGTCGGCGACCGTTCCCGAGAACAAGTGCACGTCCTGCAGCACCAGGCTGAAGAGGCCTCGGACGTCGGCGAGATCCAGTTCGCGGATGTCGACGCCATCGATCGTGATTCGACCGCGCGACACGTCATAGAACCGCAGCAGCAGGTTGATGAGCGTCGTCTTGCCGGACCCGGTGGCGCCGACCACTCCGACACGCTGGCCCGGGCGGACTTCGAAGCTGACGTCCTTCAACACGAAATCCTCGTCGTTGTACGCGAACCACACATGGTCGAAGACGATGTGGGCCTGGGCCGGCGGGGGGCGGCGCGCCGGCGCCGTCGGCGAACTGATCCCCACCGGCTCGTCGAGCAGTTTGAACACACGCTCAGATGACGCCATCGCCGCCTGCAGCGTGTTGAACTTGTCCGACATATCGCTGATCGGTCGAAAGAACCGCTGCGAATACTGAAGGAATGCGACCAATCCCCCGAGTGTGAGCGTCTGGTGCAGCACGTTGCCGCCGCCGTACCAGATGATCAGCGCCGAGGCGAGCGTGCTCACGGTCTCGACCGCCGGGTAGAACATCGCGTAGTAGAAGATCTGATCGATGTTGGCGTCACGATGCTTGCGATCGATGGTGTCGAATCGCTCGAAGTTCAGCGCCTCGCGCCGGAACAGCTGCACCGTGGACATGCCGGTGATGTTTTCCTGCAGGAAGGCGTTGATGCGCGCGATCCAGCCGCGCACCAGCCGGTAGGAGTCGCGGACGTTGCGGCGGAACCACTGGGTGACCAGGCCAATCAGCGGCAGCACCGAGAACGCCACCAGCGCCAGCCGCCAGTTCATCGCGATCATCATCACCATGATGCCGACCAGCGCGAACAGATCGCCGAACACGGTGACCACACCCGAGGTGAACAAATCGTTGAGGACGTCCACGTCGGAGGTGACGCGGGTCATCAGGCGCCCGACCGGGTTGCGATCGTAGTAACGGACGTCGAGGCGCTGGAGGTGGCGGTAGATCTCCATCCGCATGTCGAACATGATGCGCTGGCCGGTCAGCTGCATCGTCCAGGTCTGCACGTACTCGGCGGCGAAGGCCACCACCAGGACCGCCAGGAACAACAGCGCCAGTCCGTTCAGACCGGAGAGCTGGCGGGTCGAGATGAAGCGATCGATCGCAACCTTGATGAGGTAGGGCTGCACCAGCGACGCCGCCGCGCCGGTGATGATCGCCACCAGCGCGAACGCCACTTGACGCGAGTAGGGGCGCAGGTAGTGCAGCAGACGCCGCATCAGCCGCGCGTCGTAGGCTTTGCCGAGGATTTCGTCGTCGTGCGCGTCAGCCATCGCCTCAGCGATCATAGTGCGAAGCTGTCACGCGTTCCTGTTGACGTCCCACAGGGACAACCTTTAGCCTTGTGTGGTCGTCCAACAGGAGTAGCGAATGGCGGACAAGTCAGACATCCTGCAAGGCACGCTCGACCTGATGGTCTTGCAGACTCTCGAGGCGATGGGCCCGCTGCACGGCTACGGCCTGGCGCGGCGGATCGAACAGATCAGCGAGGATGTGCTCCAGCTCAATCAGGGCACGATCTACGCGTCGCTCCTGCGCCTGCAGCAGCGCCGCTGGATTGCCGCGAGCTGGGGAACCTCCGACAACAACCGCAAGGCGAAGTTCTACGACATCACCAGAACCGGCCGGAAACAGCTCGCCGCGCAGACCCAGAACTGGGAGCGGATCTCCTCGGTGATGATGCGGCTGCTGCGCCTGGCGCCGCGCTGAGCGGCTGCCTGACCGGATCGCTGTTCTGTAAGGACGGCGAGTTAGCCCTGCGGCCGCTACGACGCGGCCAGTTCCTCCTCGAGCAGCTGCTGGCGATGGAGTTGAGCGTAGAGCCCGTTGTGCCTGACCAGTTCCTCGTGCGTGCCGCGCTCCGCGATGCGTCCGCCATCGAGCACGAAAATGAGATCGGCGCCGCGGACCGTGGAAATCCGATGCGAGACGATGATCGAGGTGCGGTCGCGCATCACACCGCGCAGCCGTGACAGGATCTCCTCTTCGGTATAGGTGTCGACCGCCGAAAGCGCATCGTCCAGAATCAGGATGCGCGGATCGATCACGATCGCTCGGGCCAGCGCGGTCCGCTGTTTCTGGCCGCCCGACAGCGTGATGCCTCGCTCGCCCACCATGGTCTCGTAGCCTTTGGGAAAATCGGCGACGTCCTTGTCGAGCCTCGCAATAGCCGCAGCCGCTTCGATCTTCCGACGCCGCAGATCCGCGGCGGTCCCGGGCCGAGCGAGCTCGGCCCCTACGGTCGCATTGTCGGGGTCGGCGATCCCGGGCCGAGCAAGCGCGGCCCCTACGGTCTCCGCCGACATATGTAGGGGCGGAGCTTGCTCCGCCCGTGAGAGCGAGGCTTGCGCGTCGAGGCCGAAGGCAATGTTGTCCGCCAGCGTGTCCGAGAACAGAAACGGCTCCTGTGGAACGAATCCAACCGCGTCTCGCAGTACGGCCAGCGGGAGGTCGCGGACGTCAATGCCATCGACAAACACCGATCCCCTCGGCGGCTCGTGAAGTCGCGCCAGCAGCGAAATCAGCGTGGACTTGCCGGACCCGGTGACGCCGACGAGCGCGACGGTCTGCCCCGCCTCGATGGTTGCCGACACATGATCCAGGACCACGGTGTCGCCGAACGAAAAGACGAGATCGCGGAATTCGATTGCGCCACGGATCGTCCGGGTGAAGCCGGACCCCGCAGCGGCCTCACCGGTCCGACTAAAGTCGGACGCTACAGGTGCCGCATCCCTGATCGCCGGCTCGGTATCGAGGACTTCCAGCATCCGCTTCCACGACGCCATGCCGCGCTGCAGCATGTTGGTGACCCATCCGAACGCGATCATCGGCCAGCTCAACATCGTCAGGTACGAGTTGAACGCGACGAATTGACCGATGGTGATTCGGCCTCGGATCACTTCGGCGCTGCCGAGCCAGACCACCAGCAGCGCGCCCAGGCCGAGGAAGAACGACATGCTCGGAAAGAAGAACCCCTGCAGGACGATCAGCCGCCGGTTGCGCTGCAGATATTCTTCGTTCGACACGCGGAACCGCTCGATCTCGGCGGCCTCCTGTCCGTAGGCGCGGACGACACGCACGCCTGAGAGTGCTTCCTGCGCGACCGCGCTGACTTCGGATAGCTGCGCCTGAATCTGTTCGAACCGTTTGTGGATCGCGCTGCCGAACCACTTCACCGACAACGACACGAACGGCAGCGGGATGAGCGACAGGGCGGTCAGCCGGCCGTCGAGCGAGACCATCACCGTCAGCGCCACAACCATGGTCAGCATGGTCGTCGCCGAATACATGATCGCGGGGCCGATCATCATGCGCACGGCGTTGAGGTCGTTGGTCGCGCGCGACATCAGGTCGCCGGTGCGATGCGCCTGGAAGTACCCGAGCGGCAGCGTTTCGAGATGCGCGAAAAAATCGTTGCGCATGTCGTACTCGATGTCGCGTGATGCTCCGATCAGGATGCGGCGGGTCAGAAACTGAAATGCGCCGCCAACCAGGCCGATCCCCAGCAGCAGGGCGCCGTAGCCGGCGAGCTTTCCACGCGTCACACCCCGGGTCAGGTCGTCGATCGCGCGGCCGAGAATCGTCGGGCCGGCCAGCAGAATGGCGCGGGTGATGACGACGCAGATGAGCCCGGCAAAGAAGGCGCGGCGATAGCGTAGGACGTAGGGAAGAAGACGGCGCGCGGGCGACACTCTCGCGAGTATATCCGGCGCGTCTGAAGAATCGCGCGAGCGATCGGGCGGCCGCCAGCGGCCGCCTCGTCAGGTTCAGCGGCTGGGCATCGGTTCCGGCATGCCCGTGACCCGGACCGTTTCTTTCGGTGGACCGGGCGGACGCACGACGCTCAGCAGGACGAGCGAGGCCAGCGCGAGGACGGCGGCGCCAAAGAATGCGTACTGATACGAGCCCGTCGACACGAAGATGCGCGAACCGAACACCGGCCCCATCACGCCAGCGAAACCCCACGCCAGCAGCATCACGCCGTAATTGGTCGCGAGATATTTGGTGCCCCAGAAGTCGCCGGCCAGCGCCGTGTAGACCGAGAGCTGGGTGCCGTAGCAGTAATAAACCAGGAACAACAGCCCGTAGAACGGCAGCAGCGACTCACGCCAGAGGTAGAGACTCGGCGTCGCGATCATCGAAACGATCACGATACCGCGCACCGTGAACAGACGGCCGAAGTGGTCCGACATCCAGCCCGAGAAGAAGCGTCCGCTTGCGCTGCCGATGGCACCGATCGAAATCGCGAACGCGGCGGTCTTGGCGTCGAGGCCGGCCTGCCGCGCGAACGGCACCAACTGACTGATCACCATGGTTCCGGCCGTGGTTCCGAGCGCGTAGGCGAACCAGAGCGCGTAAAAGACCGGTGTCCTGATGATCTGCGAGGTCGGCATGTCGAGGACCATCGCTCGCGCTTTCGCGTGGGCGCCGCCGCTACGCGGTGGTGCGTACCCGGGCGGCGGATCCTTCAACAGATACGCGCCGGTCATCGTGAAGACGAAAAACATCGCGGCGAGAATCTGGAACGTGGCGCGCCAGCCAATGTCGGCA
>DASXGC010000265.1:0-17219 GCA_036489235.1 Vicinamibacterales bacterium | reverse complement strand
GGTGGTTTTTCCGACGCCGCCCTTTTGATTTGCGACGGCGATAATCCGCGCCATTTGGTTAGATACCCTATTATGTACCAATTTTCGATTATGCCTGGGCGTGAACGAGGATACGAGACCTCCCTGATCTCGTCAACGCCTTTGTTCCACGTGGAACACTCGGTGGTAGATGCACAGAAACGCTGGCGGAGCCTCCGCCAGCTTGGCCGTATTGATCAGTTTGAAGCCGTTTGGGTCCGTGCTGGGATCATGAGCTGGCCGGAACAGCAATAGCCGGCCGCCCTCTCTGAGCAGGTTTGCCGCTGTCTCGAGTAGTCCGGCATCGATCTTAACCGCGCGAACGGTGACCAAATCGACACTTCTGACAAGCGTGGGATCCTTGGCTAAATCCTCGAATCGGTCGTTCCGGACGCTCGAATTCTTGAGCTCGAGCGTGCGAATAGCTTCTTGAAGGAAGGCGGCCTTTCGCTCTTTGGACTCGACCATCGTGAGATTCAGCGCCGGCCTGGCGATTTTCACGGGAATCGCGGGAGATCCGCCGCCGGATCCCATGTCGAACCAGACAAGTGGCTTGTCCTCAATGTGACGCGCCGCGCCAAGTGGCTCAACCAGCAGGCGGTCAAACGTCTGATCGGTCGGTGGATCAAGCGGTAACGCGGTCAAATTGATCTTGGCGTTCCAGTGGGTGAGCAGCCTGAGGTACGCCTCCAGCGGATCCAGCATCGGCACAGTGAGCGGCGCCTTTGCGAAACGCGTCCGCCTGGCGAGGCGATCCCGAAACTCTGGTGTAGTCACGATCGAGACGGCAGTGGGCGGCCGACGAAAGCGCCCAGCACAGCAACCGCGGCCGGTGTCACCCCGGGAATTCTGAGCGCCTGACCCAGCGTGTCGGGTCGCACCTGCTCGAGTCGCTGCACGACTTCTCGCGACAGTCCAGGAACGTGGTCGAACGCAAAATCCGACGGGATCCGCCGTCGCTCGTCTTTGCGGGAACGCTCGATTTCGCTCTCCTGGCGACGAAGGTAGCCTTCGTATTTGAGGGTGGTTTCGGCGCTCGCGATGTCGAAGGAAGCGTCAGACGGCTCGATCGAAAAACGCGGGAGGCGATTCGTCGCCAGGAGGTCCGCGAGGCGAACTTCCGGCTGCCTCAGGAGCTGGCTGGCGGGAAGACTGTCACCAGACGGACTCCGGACGAGCGTCGACTGCAGAACTTCCAGATTTTTCTCGAATCGTGCCCGCCGCGAGACGAACCGATCCCACCGCTCATCGTCCACGAGCCCAACTTCACGTCCGCGAGGCGTCAGGCGAAAATCAGCATTGTCGATCCGCAGAAGCAGCCGATGTTCCGCGCGGGACGTGAACATCCGGTACGGCTCGAGGCATCCTTTCGTGATCAGGTCGTCAATCAGGATGCCGATGTATGCCTCGTCTCGGCGCAGTTCGATTCCCGGGCCACCGACTGCGGCGCAAGCCGCGTTCGCGCCCGCAATCAGACCCTGCGCGGCTGCCTCCTCGTAGCCGGACGTGCCGTTTATCTGGCCGGCGAGGAAGAGTCCGGCGAGTCGCTTGGTTTCGAGCCGTCTCGTGAGCTCGGTCGGCTGAATGAAGTCGTACTCGACCGCGTAGCCGTGACGAAGAAGCACTGCGTCCCCGAGACCCGGAAGTGCGTGCACTAAATCAGTCTGCACATCGCGCGGGAGAGACATCGAGAAGCCATTGACGTAAATCTCGCGGGCGTCCACGCCTTCGGGCTCGAGAAAAATCTGGTGGCGCTCCTTGTCCGGGAAACGAACGATCTTGTCCTCGAGAGACGGGCAGTAGCGCGGACCGATGCCCTGAATCTGACCGTTGAATAACGGCGAGCGAGCGATGTTCGCCCGGACCAGGTCGCGGACACGGTCGTTCGTGTGGAGCAGGTGACATGCGATCTGTGCGCGTTCAATCGGCGCGGACAGAAACGAGAATGGAACAGGCGGATCGTCGCCGCGCTCCACAATGAACGTCCCATTGGCCACCTGACGCTCAAAGTCGATGCTGGCTCGATCGAGCCGGGGCGGAGTTCCAGTCTTCAGCCGACCCCACTCGAAGCCGAATCCCTTGAGAGATTCCGCGAGATCGCGCGATGGCGGCTCTCCCGCGCGACCTGATGGCCGCTGCTCGGGTCCAATGTGGATGAGCCCATTCAGGAACGTGCCGGTCGTCACCACCACTGCGCGGCAGCCATAAACGTCCCCGTCTTCGAGTGCCAGCCCGGTCACGCGATGGTTTTCGACGAGAATCCGGCCCGCACGGCCGATCAGCCACTCAACGTTGGGTTCTCGGTCGAGCGCCGCCTTGACCCATTTTCCGTAGACCTTCTTGTCCGCCTGTGCTCGCGGTGACCAGACCGCCGGACCGCGACTCCGATTGAGCAGCTTGAATTGAATGCCGGTTGCATCGATTGCGCGGCCCATCAGGCCACCGAGCGCATCGATTTCGCGAACCAGATGTCCCTTCGCTGTACCGCCTACCGCCGGATTGCACGGCATATGCGCGACCGTGTCCAGGGTCAGCGTGCACAGCCCGACGTGAGCACCCAGTCGCGCCGCCGCAAATGCGGCCTCGCATCCCGCATGTCCCGCGCCGATCACAATCACATCGAACCCGGTCTTCATCTGCGTTCAACCTACGCTATTTGCCAATACAGAAGCGCGAGAAAATGTGCGCGAGCAGTTCGTCCGGCGCTTTTCTGCCGGTGATTTCTTCGAGCGCCGCGCGCGCCTCCTGCAGATCGGCGAGTACGAATTCCTCGGACATCGAGCCGCCCTCGACACTCGCTGCCGATCGGGCGCGAATGAGCGCGTCCCGCGTCCGCTGGACAAGCGCGATATGACGCACGTTGGTGATTCCAGGAGGATCGCGAAAGCGATCGACATCGAGCGCTTCGACGATTGCGCGCCGCAGATTGTCGACTCCCTCGCCCGTCTTCGCTGACACAAATAGCGCATCCCGGGCGCTGCGCGCGCCGGGGATGTCGCACTTGTTAAATATTGTAAAGCCTTTGTTATCAGTAGTTTGAATGTTATCTTTGGCGGTTCCATCCAGAACCATCACCACCAGATCCGCCGTCGCCCTGACCTGATGCGAACGCGCGACTCCCTCTGTTTCAACCGCGTCGGTCGTCTCACGCAGACCCGCCGTGTCGACCAGGGTCACGCGCAATCCCTCGATGTCCACGACCTCGGTGACCAGATCGCGCGTCGTGCCCGGCGCATCGGCTACGATCGCTCGTGACGCGCCGACGAGGGCATTGAACAAGCTCGACTTGCCGACGTTGGGCGCGCCGACGATCGCAACCTGCAATCCTTCGCGAATCAGACGGCCACGTTGTGCGCCGGCGAGCAGCGTCTCAGTGCGTGCGATCAGTGCATCGATATCGCGAGTCAGCGTCTGCGGCTCGACGAAGTGATAACCCTCGTCCGGAAAGTCGACCGAGGCTTCGAGCTGCGCGATGAAGTCGAACAGCGCTGCGTCGATCTCGGCGATCGCCCGTGTGAGCGTGCCATCAAGTTGATCAAACGCGGCGCGCGCCTGTAGTGGCGTCACGGCGTCGATCAGATCCGCGACCGCTTCCGCCTGCGGCAGATCGATTCGTCCATTGAGGAAGGCGCGCAACGTGAATTCGCCTGGCTCCGCCAGACGCGCGCCAAGGTCGATCGCTTCAGTCACAATCGCACGCAGGACCACCGGGCTTCCGTGCGAGCTCAGTTCCACCACATCGTCTCCCGTGTACGAGTGGGGACCAGGAAAATACGTCGCAACGATGTGATCCAGGCAATCGTTGCGCGCGGGAGTGTCCGCCTCTCGCGGAATACTGGACGCGCTCGTAGCATCCGGCTTCAGCCGGACCTCCGCATTGAGCCTGACCTTCGTGAACGTGGCGTGACGCGGCTGCAGCGGAGCGGACGCGGTGATGAGACGCTGAGAGACTGCGAGCGCATCTGGTCCGGCGATGCGTACTACACCGATACCGCCGCGCCCGGATGGTGTGGCGATCGCGACGATGGTGTCTTGCGTGGAAAACGACATGGGCTGCGGCCGCGAGGCCCAGACCACCCTTACTTCCGCGAAATCAATACCGTCTTCAGGAATGCGTCGCCGACGCTTTCGGTGGTGACGCCAGGCACTTCGGCAACCGCCATGTGCACCATGCGCCGCTCGTACGGATTCAGCGGACCCATCTGCTGATCCATCCCGGTGTCGGCAACCTTCTGCGCGAGGAACTTCGCCATCGATCGCAATTCGATATCCTTGCCTTTGCGATACTCGAGTGCGTCCACGAACACGCGCTGTTCGCCTTCGAGCGATCGACCGTACGACATGTCGACGATGTGGGCCAGCGCTTTGATTGGTTCGCCGCGATGCCGCACCAGAAGCTCCGCTTCCTCGCCGGTGATGTTCAGGCGCGGACCATCCGCGGTCTCTTCGACCGCCACGGTGGTGGTGATCGCGAGCGCGGCAGTGACGCGGTTGAGGAAGTCGACGATAGGCGTTGTGTTCATAACGTTTACGATTCGCCAGCTGCCGCGTCGGTCTTGCCGTGGCCGACGCGCTTCATCCGGCGCTCCGCCGGCGGACGTACGGCGCGGACCGTTGGCGGTCCGATCAGGTAATTCGTGGTGTACTGCTGGCCAATCGCCCAGACGTTGTTGACGAGCCAGTAGAGCGCCACGCCGGACGGATACCACAGAAAGAGGAACGTGAAGAATACCGGCATCACGAGCATCATCTTCTGCTGCGCAGGATCCATCCCTGTCGCCGGTGCGAGGCGCTGCTGCCACACCTGACTGATGCCCATCAGGATCGGCGTCACAAAATAGGGGTCGTGCGCCGACAGATCGTGAATCCAGCCGATGAACGGCGCGCCGCGCAGCTCAATCGCGGTCGACAGCAGCGCGTAGAACGCGAAGATGAACGGGAACGTGAGGATCATCGGCACGCAGCCGCTCGCCGGGTTGACGCCGCGCTCCTTGTAGAGCGCCATCAGCTCGGTGTTCATCTTGTTGTTCGGATCGGTCGCCTTCATCTTCGAGTAGCGATCCTGAATCGCCTTCACCTGCGGCTGGATCTCCTGCATCTTCCGCATCGACACCATGCTCTTGTGCCGCAACGGGAACATCATCAGGTTGATGATGATGGTCAGGATGATGATCGACCAGCCGTAGTTGCCGATGAAACCGTTGACCCACTTCAGCGACTTCAACAGCGGCACCACGATGATCGTGAACATGCCGAAATTGATACCGCGCGCGACGTCCGGGCCAATCGCCGACAACACGTCGAAATCCTTCGGCCCGACGAAGAAGTTGACCGCAACATCCGGTTGCGGCTCGAGCGTGTACGACATCAGCTCGCGCGGAGCGTCCTTCGAACCGGCCGGCGCCGGAACCACGACCTGCTCGTAAGACACCTTGGCCGGTCCGGGGGCCAGCGCCGTCGTCATGAAGTAGTTGTCATCTACGCCGACGTACTTGAAATCGCCTTCATAGACCGGCTGTTTGGCGACGTCCTTCGCCGCCAGCCGCACCACCTTCTCGTTCTGGAACAAGAGGCCTTCCGCCTTAATCGTGTAGCGGCTCACTTCGCCGACGTCGCCCATCGCCGGTCCCCAGACGATGGACGAGGCAACCGGACGATCGCCATCGGTAACCGTTGCCTGGAACGAAACGATGTACGACGAAGGTTTGAGGTGAAACTGCTTGACGGCGCGAAGACCGGCGCTGTTCTGATATTCGAATTTCAGGTCCACTGGCGAATCGGCGATCCCGTCAGGCGCGCCGGTGACGGTGAACAAACCGCTGTTCAACGTCGAGGTGACGGCGTCGTTCGCGGTCTTGAGCGTGAACGGATAAGGCTGCGAGGCGAGTTCGTGATCGACGAGTTCCTGGGGTTGGTGGTCAGCGTTGAGGTAGTGCTTCAGGCGCCAGCTTTTGAGCCGCGCGCCGCGGTTAGTGAAGACCGCGATGACGTCCTCGGTTTCGACGCGCACCTCGCGCTCGGCCGACTCGCCGACGACTGTAGGCGCAGCAGGCGCCGCTGAATCGATCGGTGCGAGCGGATTGGCGCTGGTCGCAACCGACGCCGCCGCGCCAGCCTGCGCCGTTGTGCTCGCGCCCGTGGTGGCGGACACGGACCCGGCCGGCGGTTTCGGCGCTGGCTTCACGAAGAAGGTCTGCCAGCCGTACAGGACGATAAACGCCAGAAAAATGGCGAGGAGAACGCGTTTTTCCATTTAGGACGGCACTGGGTCGTGACCAGCAGCACAAAGCGGGTGGCATCGAGTAAGACGCCTGGCCGCAAGCCAACCGCCCCGGATGAGACCGTGCCGCCCAATCGCTTCGGCGGCATAGTCCGCACACGAAGGCAGGAAGCGGCAGGAGCCTCTAAAGTACGGCGAAATAAATATCTTGTAGCCTCGAATGGCGGTCAGCGCGGCGCGGACGGCGATCGACCGTTCATCGCGCATGGCGGAGCCGTCGCTCGAGTAAGGTGCGGTAATCGGTTTCAAGGGTGCTCAGGCTGGCGTCGAGCAATTCACGCTTGGGAATGACGACGACGTCGAACCCGTTGGCGATCTTGTTACGACGGAAAACCTCTCGAATCAGTCGTTTAGCTCTATTTCTCTGGACGGCGCCGCCCAATTTCTTGGTAGCGGCTATTCCCAGGCGCCCGACGCCGCCTTCGTTTGAGAGGATGAACACCGTGCTGTAGCGGCTGTGAACGCGGACGCCGCGGGCATAGACCGTTTGAAATTCCGCGCGCCGACGAATGCGCTCGGCTGATCGGAATCTCACGGACCCGAGCCTTGCTTTACTCGCTGCTGACGGTCAGACGCTTCCGGCCCTTGGCGCGGCGACGTTTGAGCACCAGACGGCCGTTCTTCGTACTCATGCGAACCAGAAACCCATGCGTGCGCTTCCGGTGGCGCGTATTGGGCTGAAACGTGCGAACACCCTTTGCCATGTCTGTCCCTTCGGATTAAACGAACCTTCAATGTTAGCGAACGCATCGGAGGGGTGTCAATGCGCGCCGAGTGTGCTACATTCTGCGGCCTTCTCGAATCGATCCATCCGCCACAATCGCATGCTGCCTTTGGTCTCTCCCCAAAGTTTTCCACACCTGTGGAAAAAACTGTGGAAATTCGCTGATCCCAGGCGTCGCAAGAGTCGGCACAGGCTGAATCATTGGGCTTTCTCGCGATCTACGGACGGAACTTGTGAAAAATCGGTGTGTCTCGAGAGGCGAAGGTCTATCGAATACGCACGGTGTTACTGAGTAGAAATGAACCTCTGGGACGAGATTCTCGCGCGCATTGAAACCAAGGTGAACCGGCATAGCTTCTATACCTGGTTCCGTCCCACCATGTACGTCACCGACGACCGCTCGACCGTGACCGTGCGGGTGCCGAACGCCCTGTTCAAGGACTGGCTGACCAAGCACTACGCAGGAGTGATCGCCGAGGCCACCTCGGAATTGAAGCGGCCCCAGCTCGTCGTGAACTTCGTAGCCGATGCACAGGCCGACGCGCCGCTCATCGCGCTGACCGCCGAGGAAGAGGCGGCGGCCTTCGAAGCCGGACCGCCTGCGTCCACTCCGCCAGGCGCCGCGGGACTCAATCCCCGCTACACCTTCGACTCGTTCATTGTCGGATCGTCGAACCAGTTCGCGCACGCGGCCTGCCGGGCTGTTGCGGAGGCGCCGTCCCGGTCCTACAACCCGCTGTTCATTTACGGTGGCGCCGGACTCGGCAAGACCCACCTGATGCATGCGATCGGTCAATACGTTCTGCAGCACGACCGCAACCTGAAGCTGACCTACATCTCGTCCGAGCGCTTCATGAACGAGATGATCAACGCGGTGCGCTACGACCGGTCGCTCGATTTCCGCGAGCGGTATCGTTCGGTGGACGTGCTGCTGGTGGACGACATCCAGTTTCTCGCCGGCAAGGAAGGCACGCAGACCGAGTTCTTCCACACCTTCAATGCGCTCTACGACTCACAGAAGCAATTGGTTTTCAGCAGCGACTGTCCGCCGCACGAAATTCCGGCGCTCGAGGAGCGTCTGCGCTCGCGTTTCGAATGGGGCCTGATCGCCGACATCCAGTCGCCCGATCTCGAGACCAAGGTCGCGATTCTGAAGAAGAAGGCGGAAACCGAGGCGGTGCCGCTGCCCGACAACGTCGCGATGTACATCGCCGGCAAAATCAAGTCGAACATCCGTGAGCTCGAGGGATCGCTGATCCGGCTGATCGCCTACGCGTCATTGACGGGACAGGAGATCACGCTGACGCTGGCTCACGATGTGCTCAAGAACATCATCGACCATGAGCAGAAAGCGGTCACGATCGAGATCATTCAGAAATTCGTCGCCGACTACTACAACCTGAAGATGATGGATCTCAAATCGAGGAACAACGCGAAGTCAGTGTCGAAGCCTCGACAGATCGCGATGTATCTGTGCAAGGCATTGACCCACGCGTCGCTTCCCGAAATCGGTCGGAGTTTCGGCGGCAAACATCATTCGACCGTGATCCATTCGATTCGGAAGATCGAAGACCTGAGAAAAAAGGACCAGGATTTCAACACCTTGATCGGCAACTTCCTCGAAGGATTCAGGTAGGGTTGCTGTTTTCCACAGGTCGCTCAATCAGGGCCTGTGGATGATGGATGGGGTCGATTTCCGGGCCGCGAAACGGCCGCGAAAGGTCGGTTTTAAGAGCACATTTTTTACACAAGCTAACTTGCTCAAAAACAAGCACTAACAGGCACGGCCCGCTTTTCAACACGCCCCTTCTTCCTATATAATTTCATATTCTCGAATCTCTCCTATCCTTTGGGGATCGCGAGCGCCCGTCATCCGCTCTTTTCGAGGTCAGCAAAGCCATGGAAATCGTCGTCCGCAAGAACGACCTTCTGCGAGAACTGCAACTTTTCCAGGGAATCGTCGAGCGAAAGAATACGATCCCGATTCTCGCGAACGTCCTGCTCGAAGCCAAAGGCGATCAGGTCTCGTTTCTTGCGACCGATCTCGAAGTCGGATTGCGCAGTAAATGCGCGGCCACGGTCACCAAACCAGGATCGCTGACGCTTCCGGCCAAGAAATTCTTCGAGATCGTCAAGTCGCTTCCGGAAACCGACATCCGCGTCACCGAAGACAAGGGCGGCGTGAAGATCGCGGCCGACCGGTTCGATTCGCGGATGCAAACGCTGCCCCGCGAGGATTTTCCGACGCTGCCGGAGTCCGGCGGGGCGCCAACCGCGACCTTGCCGCGCGCGGCCCTGCGTGAGATGGTCGCCAAAACGCAGTTCGCCATCACCGGCGAGGACACTCGCTATTTCCTGAATGGCGCGCAGTTCGTGCTGAAAGCCACGGAGATGAACCTGGTCGCCACCGACGGTCATCGGCTGGCGCTGGTCACGGTGGCCCGCGACGGCAAGGGCGCGAAAGACGCGGAGGAAAACAAGGCCATCCTCCCGAAAAAAACGCTGGGCGAACTCGGCCGCCTGATGACTGAAGGCGACGGCGACATCATCTACGAGCGCGGCGAGAATCACTTGTTTTTTCAGGTTGGCGAGCGCCTGCTGATCTCGCGGATGATCGACGGTCAGTTCCCCGCCTACGAGAGGGTCATCCCCAAGGGCAACGACAAGCACATCGAGTTCGAGCGCGATCGCCTGACCAGCGCGATCAAACGCGTCGCGCTGCTATCGAACGAACGATCGCGCGCCGTGAAAATCCAGATCGAAAAAGGGAAGGTCGACGTCACGTCGAGCAGCCCTGAACTGGGTGAGGCGAAGGAAACGCTGCCGGTCGAGTACAGCGGAAGCGGCATGCAGATCTGTTTCAACGCGCAATACGTGCTCGACTTTCTGGCGGCGGTCTCGACCGACGTCGTGTCGCTCGAGCTCAAGGACGAGGTCAGCCAGGCGGTTATGAAGCCCGTGGGCGCCGACGGCTACGACTACACCTACGTGATCATGCCGATGCGGGTCTGACAAACAACGTGGAACATACCGACCGATCACAAGACACGCCCGAACAATCGCTGACGCCAGATGTCGCCGCCAGCAATGGCAACGGCGAGGGCGGCTACGGCGGCCAGGGCGCGAGCGAGGACTACGGCGCCGACAAGATCAAGGTGCTCGAGGGTCTCGAGGCCGTCCGCAAGCGGCCCGCCATGTACATCGGATCGACCGGTGCCGCGGGTCTGCACCATCTCGTCTACGAGATCGTCGACAACTCGATAGACGAGGCGCTGGGCGGCTTCTGCGACCAGGTCAACGTTACGATCCATATCGACGGCTCGGTCACGGTCATCGACAACGGCCGCGGCATCCCGACCGACCTTCACGCCAGCGGCAAGTCGGCGGCAGAAGTCGCGTTGACCGTCCTGCACGCCGGCGGCAAGTTCGACAACGACAGCTATAAGGTATCGGGCGGCCTGCACGGTGTCGGCGTGTCGGTGGTCAACGCCCTTTCGGAAACGCTCGACCTCGAAATCTGGCGCAATGGCCAGGTCTATCAACAAAGCTACGAGCGCGGCACGCCGACCGGCGGACTCGACATCACCGGGACCACGAAGCGCCGCGGCACCAAAGTCACCTTCAAGCCGGACTCGCAGATCTTCGAGACCGTCGCGTTCAGCTTCGACATCCTGGCGCAGCGTCTGCGCGAACTGGCGTTCCTGAACGGCGGCATCACCATCACGCTCGACGATGAGCGCGACGGGAAGCAGCATCATTTTCACTACGAAGGCGGCATCGTCTCGTTCGTCACCCACCTCAACACCAACAAGGCGCTGGTGAACGAGAAGCCGATCTACATGCGCGGCGAACGCGAGGGCATCGACGCTGAAATCGCGCTGCAGTGGAATGACAGTTACACCGAAACCATCTACGCCTTCGCTAACAACATCAATACGCACGAAGGCGGCACCCACCTCTCGGGTTTCAAGGCGGCGTTGACGCGGACGATCAACACCTACGCGACCAAGAACAATCTCGCCAAGGACCTGAAGGAAAGCGTATCCGGAGAGGACATCCGCGAGGGCCTCACCGCGGTCATCAGCGTCAAGATTCCGCATCCGCAGTTCGAAGGTCAGACCAAGACGAAGCTCGGCAACACCGAGGTCAAAGGTATCGTCGAAACGATCGTCAACGATCGGCTCGGTGCGTTTCTCGAAGAGAACCCCGCCATCGCGCGCCGGGTCATCGGCAAGGCGATTGACGCCGCCCGGGCTCGGGACGCCGCCCGCAAGGCCCGCGACCTGGTCCGGCGCAAAGGCGCGCTCGACGGCAGTTCCTTGCCGGGCAAGCTGGCCGATTGTCAGGAGCGTGACCCGGCCCTCTGCGAGCTCTACATCGTCGAAGGTGACTCGGCAGGTGGATCAGCCAAGCAGGGCCGCGATCGCCGCTTCCAGGCCATCCTGCCGCTCAAGGGCAAGATTCTCAACGTCGAGAAGGCCCGCTTCGACAAGATGTTGAGCAGCGACGAAATCAAGACCATGATCGCGGCGCTCGGCTGCGGTATTGGCGCCGAGGATTTCAACCTCGAAAAGCTACGGTATCACCGCATCATCATCATGACGGACGCCGATGTGGACGGCTCGCACATCCGCACGCTGCTGCTGACGTTCTTCTATCGGCAGCTGCCGCAGGTAATCGAGAACGGTTACATCTACATCGCGCAGCCGCCGTTGTTCCGCGCCAAGCGCGGCAAGTCGGAAACCTACATCAAGGACGAGCGGGATCTCGAAACGTTCCTGATCAAGCGCTCGGTCGAAGCCCGGGTCGTACGCATCCCGAGCACCGGGCGCGAGATTGCCGGCGCCGAGCTCGAGAAGTTGCTGCAGCGGATGATCGCTCACCAGAAGTTCCTGCAGACGGTCGAGCGTCGGGGACATCCGCGCGAAATCGTCGAAGCATTGCTCTCCGCCGGCGCCGACCGCGAGTATTTCGCCGACAGGGACAAGCTCGAGGGAGTCGCGCAGCAGTTGACGATGCCAACGCGAACGGTGACGGTTCAGCGCGACGAAGAGCACAATCGCTATCAGCTGCAGATCGAGGATCGCTCGAGCGGCTATCCGCGGCAACACACGATCGGCGTCGATTTTGTCACTGCCGGCGAGTACCGGACGCTGCTGGCGAACCACCGGGACATTCCGACCCTGGCCGGCGACATCGTGGTTTCGACCGGAGGCACGACCGAACCGGAGGAGGCAGAGGATGCCGCCGAGCCAAAGCCGGCCGCTGCACGGAGTAAAGCGCCGACACCGGATGTCACGTTACATTCGCTCGACGAGCTGGTCGAGTACTTCATCGACGCCGGCAAGAAGGGCGTCGCCATCAACCGCTACAAGGGTCTTGGCGAGATGAATCCGGATCAGCTCTGGGCCACCACGATGGACCCGACGGTCAGGACGCTGCTGAAAGTGCAGGCAGAAGATCACACCGAAGCCGACCTGATGTTCACGACGCTGATGGGCGACCAGGTCGAACCGCGACGCAAGTTCATCGAAGACAACGCGCTGGACGTAAAAAACCTCGATGTGTGAACCTCGCGCCTCGCACCTCGCACCCCGCACTGATCTATGACCGACTTCGCCCTGCACACCAACCCGATCAATATCGAAGACGAGATGAAGCGCTCGTACATGGATTACGCGATGAGCGTGATCGTGGGACGAGCGCTGCCCGACGCGCGCGACGGACTCAAGCCCGCCCACCGCCGTGTGCTGTACGGCATGAAGACGATGGGCCTCTCGGCGGGGCGCGGCTATCGCAAGTGCGCGAAGATCGTCGGTGAGGTGATGGGCAACTTCCATCCCCACGGCGACGCTTCGATCTACGACACCCTGGTTCGTCTGGCCCAGGACTTCAACATGCGGTACCCGACCGTGGACGGTCAGGGCAACTTCGGGTCGATCGACGGCGACCGGCCGGCGGCGATGCGCTACACCGAGGCACGGCTGAAGGCGCTCGCCGACGACATGATGACGGATCTCGACAAGGAGACCGTCGACTTCATACCGAACTACGACGAAACGACCGAAGAGCCGACCGTTCTCCCGGCGCCGTTCCCGAATCTGCTGGTCAACGGGTCGGCCGGCATCGCCGTCGGCATGGCGACCAACGTCCCGCCGCACAACCTGCGTGAAGTCGTCGATGCCTGCATCTGGCTGATCGACAACACCTACTTCGCCGATCCCGGGACGACCGTCACTCGCGCCGACAAACTCCGCAACCTGATTCGTCTCGTGCCCGCGCCGGACTTTCCGACCGGCGGCTACATCATCGGCCGTCAGGGCTCGGTCGAGGCCTACATGACCGGTCGCGGCTCGATCACGATGCGCGCCAAGTCGGAGATCGAGACCAACAAGAAGGGCGATCGCCAGTCGATCGTCGTCACCGAGATCCCGTATCAGGTCAACAAGGCAAAGGTCATCGAACGGATCGCGGACCTGGTGCGCGACAAGGTCATCGAGGGCATTTCCGATCTCCGCGACGAATCGGATCGCGATGGCATGCGCATCGTCGTCGAACTGAAGCGCGGTGAGACGCCAGAGGTCGTGCTCAACAATCTCTACAAGCACACCCAGCTGCAAATGAGCTTCGGCGTCATCATGCTGGCGATCGTCGGCGGTCGTCCCAAGGTGATGACCCTGCTCGAACTGATCGAGACGTTTGTCGATTTCCGCCGGGACGTCGTGCGGCGCCGCACCGAGTTCGACCTGCGAAAGGCCGAGGCGCGCTACCACATCCTCGAGGGCTTGAAGATCGCGCTCGATCACATCGACGCGGTCATTGCCTTGATCCGCGCCGCCAAGACAGTACCTGAGGCGCGCGACGGCCTGATGACCCAGTTCGCGCTGTCGCAGATCCAGTCGCAGGCGATCCTCGACATGCAGCTGCAGCGTTTGACCGGGCTCGAGCGTCAGAAGATTCTCGACGAGCTCGCCGAGCTGCTCAAGACGATCGAGCGCCTGCGCGCGATTCTCGCGAGCGAACGCCTGCTGATGCAGATCATCGTTGACGAGCTGAAGGAAATCCGCGATCGCTACGGCGACGATCGCCGCACCGAAGTGATCGAAGGCGAGTCGGGTGAGCTGAGCATCGAGGAACTGATCGTCGAGGAAGACATGGCGATCACCGTCAGCAATACCGGCTACATCAAGCGCACGGCGATTTCGACCTACCGGAATCAGCGCCGCGGCGGCAAGGGTCGCATCGGCATGCGTACGCGCGAGGAGGACTTCGTCAGCCACTTGTTCGTGGCCTCCACCCACGCCTACATCATGATCTTCACCGACCGCGGCCGAGCCTACTGGCTCAAGGTCCACGAGATTCCAGACGTCGGACCGGACGGCAAGGGCAAGTCGATCGCGAATCTGGTGTCGATGGAACCGGGCGAGAAAATCGCCGCGACGCTCGCGGTCAAGGAATTTCCTGAAGATCGTTTCGTCGTGATGGGCACGTTGAAGGGCGTCGTCAAGAAAACCTCGCTGGAGGCGTTCAGCAACCCACGCGCCGGTGGCATCATCGCGATGGGCGTCGAGGATGGCGACGCGGTGATCACCGTGCAGCAGAGCGACGGCACCGGTGAAGTGTTCATCGGCACGCGCGACGGCATGGCGATCCGGTTCGAGGAAACCGACGTCCGTCCGATGGGTCGTACGGCTTACGGTGTCCGCGGTATTTCGCTGCGAGACGGCGACATCGTCGTCGGCATGGAAGTAGTGAAACCTGGCGGGACGATCCTGACAGTGACCGAGCTCGGTTACGGCAAACGCACCGAAATCGACGAGTACCGCGTCCAGTCGCGCGGCGGCGTCGGTGTCATCAACATCACGACGTCAGAGCGCAACGGTCCTGTGGTCGGCGTTTCCTACGTGCAGCAGGGCGACGAGCTGCTCGTCATCACGCAGCAGGGCATGATCCTCCGCATGGTGACCGACGATGTGCGGTCGATCGGACGAGCGACGCAAGGCGTGACAATCATCGATCTCGAGGAGAACGACAAGGTCGTGTCGATCGCGCGGTTGCTCGAAAAGGAAGAGGAAGTCGTGACGGGTGGAGCAGCCACTTCGCCGGCTGGCGCTGCGGGCGAAGCAGCAGTGGAACCAACCGAACCTGGCGAATCATCCGAACCAGACGAACCGGACGAGCCGGGCGAAGCCTAACGCGCGATCGGAATCTCGGTTGCTTCGGCCCTCGTCACAACCCACTCGCCGTCCTGCCTGGCGAGGTTGATGCTCGCGTCGCGGGAATCGATTGACGGCTGATCCTGCGCGTCGCGTGTGGTGATCTCGACGCTGACGAAGGCGTGCGCCGTTGTCTTCGACTCCATCACAATCTGGACGTCGGCAAACGCGATGTCCCACCCGCCAGCGGGAGGCCGCACGCCGGAAACGACGCCGAGCGCCATGTCGCGTGACGTGATCTCCGGAGCGGTGCCGATGCGGACGTGGACGTCGGTGGCCAGGTAGCGGCGCAGCTTCGCGAGACGCGCCAGTCGATCCATGTCCTTCTCGTCGGGAAGCATCGACAGCGATTCGGCGACGTCGCCGAGTCGCCGCTTCACATCCCGGGTGGGGTTGAACCACCACTGATACGTAAAGTAGCCGACCAAAGCCGCGAACACGACCGCGACGTAAACCGATCCCTGTGATTTCATGGCCCGTCAGTTAGATGGCAAGGCGCTCAGGCTACGCCGGTTCAAGGCGTGCGAATTTGGCGCGCAACGTCTTGGTGCCGACGGTGTTGAATCGCACCACAAGCTTGGTGTCGTCATCCAGCCGTTCCACGCTCAACACCGTCCCGACACCGAATTGCGGGTGCCGCACGCGCGCACCGAGTGTCAACGCCATGCCGGTGGTCTGATCCTCGTCTTCGTAGGCATACGTCGGCGTCGGTGCCTCCCGCGCCTTGTTGCCCCGGCCGTGACCGTAGGGATTGGTCTTGAACTCGTAATGCGAAAACTTGCTCTGATAGTTCGACGTGAACGCCGGCATTTCGCGATCGACGAGTTCCGCGGGCACTTCGTCGATGAAGCGTGACGGCTCGCTCGCTTTGTATTCGCCGAAGACACGGCGGCGTGCCGCTCCGGTCAGGACCAATCGGGAGCGGGCCCGGGTCATCCCGACATAGCACAGACGACGTTCTTCCTCGAGCTCCTCGTCGTCTTCGGCCGACCGCGAGTGAGGGAACAACCCTTCTTCGAGACCGGCAAGCACGACGACCGGGAACTCGAGACCCTTGGCGCTGTGCAGCGTCATCATCCACACTCGAGCGTCGCGCGTTCCCTGTTCTTCATCGACGTCAGAGAGCAGTGACAACCGATCGACGAAACCGCCGAGCGAGGCTTCAGGATCGCGGCCCTCGTACTCGCGTGCGGCTGATACCAGTTCGGCCAGGTTCTCGACCCTGCTCTCGGACTCCTCGCTGCGGTCTTCACGAAGATCCTGCAGGTAACCACTCTGATCGAGCATCTTGCCGATGGCGATCGACACCGGTTCGGTGCGTGCCACCTCGGTCAGCCTGACGATCAGATCACGAAAGGCTGTCAGCGATGCCACCGCGCGGTTGGGGAACGCGCGTTCGTTGATGCCGTGCACCAGGCGGGCCCACAGCGAATTGACCGACAGCGCCGGCGCCAGGCCGGCTGAGAGCAGCGGGAGCGCCGTGTCGTAGTCACTGGCCGGGCCAATTGCCTCGAGCGTATCCATCACCCCTTTGCCGATGCCGCGCGCCGGCACATTGATGACCCGGCGCAGGCTGACATCGTCGTGCGGGTTGATCACGAGGCGCATGTAGGCGAGTGCGTCCTTGATTTCCTTTCGCTCGTAGAACCGGACGCCGCCGACGATCTTGTAGGCGACGCCTTCCCGCATCAGGGCGTCTTCGATCGCGCGCGACTGGGCGTTGGTCCGGTACAGCACCGCCACCGTCGCTTCGACATCGTCGGCCAGCGCGCCACGGGCGGTCCGGGTGATGAAATCCGCCTCTTCGAGCTCGTCGCTGCCGCGGAAGTAGGTGATCCGGGCGCCGCCCTTGCGGTCGGTCCACAGATGCTTGTCCTTGCGGTTTCGATTCTGGCTGATGACCGCCGACGCCGCGTCGAGAATCACCTGCGTCGAGCGATAGTTACGTTCGAGCTTGACGATCGTGGCCTCGCCGAAATCC
>DASXGC010000234.1:0-4659 GCA_036489235.1 Vicinamibacterales bacterium | reverse complement strand
GCAGTGATGGTTGCAGCGGAAAACCACGGCGCACCCGCTCGCACCCACTCGGCCAGGGCATCGATTTCGGCCGGCTTCAGCTGGCCGCCCTTCGGCATCTTCAGGTTGTCGCGTGTCAACCGTACCGCGACGATCAGCAGGCTCTTGTCGGGATCGCCGGGGACAATCGCGGCTCCGGACCGGCCGCCCTTCAGCAAGGCTTCGCGGGAATCGAGTCGCAGACCACCCATTCTCTGGTCGGTGTGGCAGTCGTAACAGTTCGCAGCCAGCAGTGGCCGCACATTCGCTTCGAAATACTCCGCGGTCGCCGCGGCCGTCGCCGGCGGCGCGGTCTGACGCGCCTCCGCCACGATCTGGAAAATGAGAGGTGCGGCGGCCAGGGCGAACACTCCGACTCGGGCGAGACTCGGTCGGCCAATCATGTCGGGCTATTATGCCCCCATTATGAAGACGATCGGCATCCTGGTTCTGCTGGGGTTTTCGCTCGCGCAGTCGCCTCCGCCACCGAAACCCGGCGTCAAAACACCGGGCGTGAAGATCCCGATTGAGCGCTTGCAGCCTGATGCCGTTTTTCCGGTCCCGGGCTCGCCGGACTGGATCGCGGTGGACGAAAATATCTGGATTTCGAACAAGCCCAAAAACAGCGTCACACGGCTGGATCCGAAAACGAACACGGTCGCCGCAATCATCGAGGTCGGCCAGGGCCCGTGCTCGGGGCTCGTGGCCGCGTTCGGCAGCCTGTGGGTGCCCAATTGCGGCGACAAGACGGTGACGCGCATCGACCTCAAGACCGGAAAGGTCACGGCCACGTTTCCGTCAGGCATCGGCAACTCCGAAGGATCGATCGTCGCCGGCGCGGAGAGCATCTGGATCATCACCGACGCGAAAGGCACGCTGGCCCGCATCGATCCGGCGACCAACCTGACGGTTGCTGAAGTCTCGGTCTCGTCCGGATCCTACGGGCTCGCCTTTGGTGAAGACGCGCTCTGGGTGACGAGCAGCGAGCGCAACACGGTGACGCGCGTCGATCCGCGTACGAATCTCGTGCTGGAAACAATCCCGGTCGGCAAGACGCCGCGGTTTATTGCCGCCGGCGGCGGCGCGGTGTGGGCGTTGAACCAGGGCGACGGCAGCGTGTCGCGGATCGATCCGGCGACCAACAAGGTCGTCGCCACGATCGAGGTCGGCGTGCCAGGTGGCGGCGGCGACATCGCCGTTGGCGAAGGGTCGGTGTGGGTGACGGCGTTCGAGTATCCGCTGTCGCGCATCGACCCCTCGACCAACACGGTGGTGCAGCAGTTCACGGGCAAAGGCGGCGACGCAGTCCGGGTCGGCCTGGGATCGGTGTGGCTGTCGAATCTCGAAGCGGGCAACGTCTGGCGCATCGATCCGCGCCGGGTGCTCGCGACGCTTCCTCAATGAGGAACCGTGAGACTCAGCCTGCTATGATCGCGATACCGTCCGCATGGTCGCCCCTCGCTCCCGACTCGGCCCTTATGAAATTGTGTCCCTGCTCGGCGTTGGCGGGATGGGCGAAGTCTACCTGGCGCGGGATACGCGACTCGATCGCGACGTCGCCATCAAGATTCTCGCCGGCCCGCTGGCCACCGATCCTTCGCGCCGCGAGCGATTCGAGCGCGAAGCGCGAATCATCTCGTCGCTGAACCATCCCAACATCTGCGCGCTCTACGATGTCGGCCGCGAAGGCGACCAGGCGTTCCTGGTGCTCGAACACCTCGAAGGCGAACCGCTCGATCGCCGCCTCGCACGATCGAAGGGCGGGCAGCTGCCGCTGACGCAGGCGCTGGCCGTCGCCACCCAGATCGCCGACGCCCTCGACAAAGCCCACCGCGTCGGCATCGTCCACCGTGATCTGAAGCCGCAAAACATCTTCCTGACCAGGAATGGCGCCAAGCTGTTGGATTTCGGGCTAGCGAAGGTGGCAGGAGCCGTCACGTCCGCCACCGTCCTCAGCGGTGCGCAGGCGGTTTCCGGCGTCGGCGAGGCCAGCAATCTGACCGTGGACGGCACCATGGTCGGCACGCTGCCCTACATGGCGCCCGAGCAGATCACCGGTGCCGAAATCGATGTCCGCACCGACATTTTCGCCTTCGGCGTCGTGTTCTACGAGATGCTGACCGGCCGCCGGCCGTATCCCGATCAGAATCCGGCCGAGCTCAACACCGCCGTTTTCGATTGCGAGCCGACGCCGATCGCGATGAGCGTACCGGCCATGCCGCTCGGTCTCGATCGTCTCATCAGCACCTGCATGGCCCGCGATCCAGACGATCGTTTTCAGTCCGCTCACGACTTGCTCCTCCAGCTTCGCTGGGCTGCGACTCCAACCTCCGACATCGTCATCGCGCAGCGAAGCGCGAAGGCGACACGCCGATGGCAGTACGCCGCACTGGCGGCCATCAGCGTTCTCGCAGCAACCGTGATTGTGGGTGGGCGAATCCTGATGAACCGCCCAGTCCGAAGGACGCCGGAGAGCGTCACTCGATTTTCGTACGCGATGCCGCTGGATCAGAATTTCACGCGAGCTGGACGCCGGCCGCTGGCGATCTCGCACGACGGCACGCGATTGGTCTACGTGGCCAACCGGCAACTGTACTTGAAGCCCACTGCCGAATTGACCGCGGCGCCGATTCGCGGGTCGAACGACGATCCGGCTGATGCCATTTTCTCGCCGGACGGGCAGTGGCTGCTGTACTGGTCTGCCGTTTCCGCCGAGCTGCGAAAGATTGCGGTCGGCGGAGGCGCCTCGACGCTCGTCGCGAAGACGTTGAACCCGTCAGGAATGTCCTGGTCGGGCGATCGTCTGTTCGTCAGCCAGGGAAAACGCGGCATCGTCGAGTTCGCCGCGGCCGGCGGAGCGCCGCGCCGGACGATCAAGGCGCGACCGGACGAGGACCTTTACGGCCCTGAGCTCCTACCCACCGGGGACACGCTGATCTTCACTGCCAAGCCGGACGCCTCGACGCGGTGGGACGATGCGGAAATCGTAGCGGAGTCGATCAGCAGCGGTGTGCGAAAGACACTGGTGCACGGGGGGACCGACGCGCACTACCTCGCGCCCGGCTACCTCGTCTACGCTCATGACGCCGCCATCGTCGGCGTGCCGTTCGATGCCCGCCGTCTCGAAGTCACCGGACCGCCGGTCCCACTGGTGAACGGCGTCGGACAGGCGGCCTCGAACACGACCGGCGCGGCGTTCTACTCGGTGTCGACAAACGGCACGCTCGCTTATGTGCCCGGCGATGCGGGTCAACAACGGACGCTGGTCCTGCTCGATCGTCAGGGTCGCGAAACCAGGCTGAGCGCCCCCGCCAAGGCGTACACGCGCGCGCGTTTCTCGCCGGATGGCCGACACATCGAGATGGACGTCCGCGAAGTCGATACCGACATCTGGCTGTGGGACGTCGCGCGCGAAGTCGCCACGCGCTTGACGTTCGGCCGGTCGGACGAAGCCAACGCGATCTGGACGCCGGACAGCCGGCGCCTGGTCTACTACTCGAATCAGGACGGCCGGTTCGGCCTTTACCGGCTCTCGATCGACGGCACCGGCGAGCCGGAACTGCTGATCACGTCACCGAACGTGCTCGCGCCGCTGGCGTTCTCGCCTGATGGCAAGGTCCTGGCGTACTTCGAGCTCAAGCTGGGTACTGCGGCCTATCAAATCAACACCTTCGAGCCCGATGGCGACCGCACGCCGCGATTGATGATTGGCGCGGCGTTCACCGATCCCTATATCGCGATCGCCCCTGATGGACGGTGGGTGGCATTCACGTCGAATGAATCGGGCCGCGACGAGGTCTACGTGCGTCGCTTCCCCAGACAGGACAACGACGCGCCGCAGCAGCTGCCGACCGGCGGCGGCAGCTATCTGGTCTGGCCCAGAAGCGGGCACGAACTGTTCATGCTCGACCCCGAGCGTCGCATCGTCTCGGTTCCGGTGACCACCGGCGGCTCCTTCTCCGCGGGCAAGCCGGAGCCGCTGTTCGTCGCCAATTACTTGTCGCTTCCGATCGGCCGCGCCTTTGACGTCAGCGACGATGGGCGCCAGTTCCTGATGATCAAGGAACCGCAGACCAACCGCCAGTTCATCTTCGTGGAGCACTGGTTCGACGACCTCGCGCGACGCATCCACTGACGGCTTCGACCCGACCAACCGCCGGCCTCTCGGGAAACCGGCATTGCTCATGAGAGACTATGGACCGTGGCTGATCCCAAACCTCCCGCTCGCCCGGCGGGTCCGTCGCTCGGCGCGCTGCTGAAACCGTACCGGCCGTTGATCGGGGCGATCGTGCTGTTGACGGTCGCCGCCAACGGCCTCAACCTGATGGTGCCGAAGCTGATCGCGCGCGCGATCGACGCCTTCGGCGCCGGTCAACTGGCGATCGGCACGCTGGTGACCGAACTCGTCGGCGTCGCCGCCGGCATTTTCGTCTTTACCTACCTTCAGAACATTGCGCAGACGTTCGCGTCCGAGCGCGTCGCGCGAGATCTGCGTACCAAGGTGGCGGCGAAACTCTCCACCCAGGATCTCGCCTACATCCAGCGGACCACGACGGCGAAGCTGACCAACCTCACCTCGGACGTGGACGCGGTGAAGCTGTTCGTGGCCCAGGCGGTTGCGTCGCTGGTGTCGTCGGTGTT
>DASXGC010000175.1:0-24552 GCA_036489235.1 Vicinamibacterales bacterium | reverse complement strand
CTCCGGCCATGCCCTGTTTCCCGTCGGCACGACCAACGGCCTGGTCGTCAACCTGGCCCGTGACGCGACCGCCAACGGTCTCAGCGGCTGGGGATGGGTGGACGGCGCCTACTGGCTGACGCAGACGACGACGCTGGCATTCGCAAACGGCGGCAGTCACACCTTGAGGCTTCAGACGAGGGAAGACGGCGTTTCCATCGACCAGATCGTGCTCAGTCCGGCCAAGTATTTGACCGCGGCACCAGGGCCGACCTCCAACGACGCCACGATCGTTGCGAAAACGACGTCGATCGCCACGACGACGTCGATCACGACAACGACGACTACAACGACTACGACCGCCGCGACGGTGGTCAGCGACGTCGTCCGCTACGCTGCCGACGCGTCCAATCTTCATGGCAATTGGTCCCTGGTCGCCGACTCGACCGCGGCAGGAGGCGCGGCATTGGCCAGCGCAGACCGAGGCGTCTCGAATACGGCCGGGCCGCTGGTCTCGCCTGTCGACTATTTCGACATTGTCTTCAACGCACCCGCGGGCACGCCGATCCACGCCTGGTTCCGGATGCGCGCCACCGGAAACTCGAAGTACAACGATTCTGTCTTCGTACAGTTTTCGGACGCGGTGACCGGAAACGGCGCTCCGCTCGATCAGACCGGCACGGCGGACGCCCTCGTGGTGAATCTGGCGACCGACGCAAACGCGACGAGTTTGCAGGGCTGGGGCTGGCAGGACGGAGCCTACTGGCTCGCCCAACCTCGCACCATCGTCTTTGCGACGACCGGCAGTCATACGCTGCGTGTACAGACGCGCGAGGACGGCGTCTCGATCGATCAGATCGTGCTCAGTTCGACCACATACCTGAACGCGCCCCCCGGAGGCGTCTCGAACGACAAGACGATCGTCGCGAAACCGCCGTCAGGCGGCTCGCCGGTCGTGCCGACCCCACCGACGCCACCGACCGCGCCTGTGGTGCCGTCGCCCGTGGCCGGCTACAACGCCATCTCGGATCGCAATACGTACGCCAAGCCTCCGCTTCCATCCTTGGGTGCGGCGGGGTATTCGTTTACCGATCCGATATTCCGGTCGAAGATGCTCCGCGTCACCGATGGACAGACCCGTCCCGGTCTGACCAATCGATCGTTCAGAGTGCCCTCCAACGCTCACCTCGCCGCGTGGAACGCCGCATCCGACACCTTCTATGTGGTCAGCAATGACGGCACCGTGATTCCTTACTCATTTAACGCGGCGACGATGACCGCATCGCGGCTGGGTGGGACGACGACGGGCAATGGTGGTCTGACGCTCGCGTTTTACGTGGAACCGCAATTCAGTACGGTGCGGCCCAACCTGATTTACGGCGCGATCAGCGGCACCAACAACCGGACAATTGCTTCCTACGATTTCAGCAGCAACAGCTACTCCACCATCGTGAACCTCGATACGATCGTCGCCGGGCTGGGCGGTTACGTCGGCGGAATTCTGTCGGGCGGAACGCCAGGCGAAAACCTCCTCACGTTTTTCGGCGGAGCCGCGCAGGACCAGCACTACTACGCACTCTGGGCCCCGCTCGCGAACCTCGGGGCACGTAAACTTCTCAACACGGTCGCCTCGACGATCAACGGTACGCCGACGGCGATGGCCCTGAACTTCCATCTGCACTCCACTCAGATCGACAAGAGCGGCCGCTTCGTCTTCCTCTATCCGACCGCCGTGGATCTGGCCGCCCCCCGCTACGCGGCCCAGGTCTACGTATGGGATACGACCACCGACGTCGTGACCGCGATCACCTCCGGAGGACACGACGGGCCGCTCGCGATGCACCCATCCGGTCACGATGCCGCAGGCTTCGGCGAATGGGTGAACCAGGATTGCTGCACCAGCGGGTCGTGGGACGCGGCGCAATGGCAATTCCGGGAGTTGACGGCGCTCGACCAGACCAGCGACCTGATCTCGCCGAACCTGGCGACCAAGGAGATCTACCTCGCCGATCACACGTCCTGGAACAACGCGCAGCCGAATTCGCGTCGGCCGGTCATTTCGTCCACCTACCGCTACGGCACCAACACAGCGCCGTGGCGTGCGTGGGACGACGAGATCATCGCCATCGACACGACCAATGGCGGCGGCGGTCCGGTCTGGCGGTTCGCCCATCATCGCAGCAACGTCGGCAGCGACGCGGACCCGACCTTGTCGTATTTCTGGTACGAGCCGATCGCCAATGTATCGCCCGACGGCAAGTGGGTCGTATTCACATCGAACTGGGAGAAGACACTCGGCACGGACTCGTCGGAGGGAACGTTCCGGCAGGACGTCTTCATGGTTCAGCTGACGCCGGGTTCGTGACGCGCCCTGAAAAGGCCGCCCTGCGCGGCCGTGTGGAAAAGATTTTCCTGAAAACTGAAATCGACCTCCACAACTCATCCGTCTCTGCCGCCCGAATCGCCAACGGGAGACCTCGCCGAGGCGTTCAACCAGCGGCGCGCCGATTGCACTTTCTGGGTCGAGACATCATCTGTGCCGACCCTTCATGCCTGATCTTCGCGTCGCCCTGGTTGCACCGTCGCTCGACATCCTGGGCGGACAAGCGGTCCAGGCGGATCGGCTGCTTCGGGCATGGCGCGGCGATCCGATCGTGGACGCCTATCTGGTCCCAATCAATCCGCCGCTCCCCCGTCCGTTACGAGCCATCAGTCACGTCAAGTACGCCCGCACGATTCTCAACGAACTGACCTACGGCCCTCTGCTTTTTCGCGAGCTGGCTCGAGCGGATGTGGTGCACGTGTTTTCGGCGTCGTACACATCGTTCCTCCTGGCGCCGTTGCCCGCGATTGCGGTGGCGCGCACGCTGGGCAAGCCGGTCGTGCTCAACTACAGAAGCGGCGAGGCGCCCGACCACCTCGGCCGCTCGACGATTGCGCGCCGGACGATCGCTCGTGTGGAGCGCAACGTGGTTCCGTCAGGGTTCCTCGCCGGCGTCTTTCGGCAGTTCGGCATTCCCTCTACCATCATCCCCAACATCGTCGATCTCGAGCGCTTCAGGTTCCGGCGGCGCATTCCCCTTCGTCCGCGATTGTTGTCCACACGGAACCTCGATGCCCTCTACAACGTGGGAACAACGCTGCAGGCGTTTGGCCTCGTGCAAGGGCGATGGCCGGACGCCTCGCTGACGTTGGTCGGGGGCGGCCGCGAGGAAGCAGCACTCCGTCGCCAGGCCGGCGAACTCGGGCTGCGCAACGTGATTTTCGCCGGCCGATTGCGGCCGGATCAGATCGCCGACGCTTACGCCAGCCACGACATCTATCTTCAGAGCCCCGACATCGACAACATGCCGACGTCTGTCATCGAGGCGTTTGCCAGCGGCCTTCCAGTCGTCTCGACGAATGCCGGAGGCATTCCGCACATTCTTGATGACGGACGAGAGGGCCTTCTCGCGCCTTGCGGCGACGCCGATGCTCTGGCGGGACACGTCCTGCGTTTGCTCAACAATCCGGTGTGGGCCCAACAACTCGCCGACACCGCATTCGCGGGGTGCCGTGCCTACACGTGGCCCTCGGTCCGGGGGCAATGGCTCGACGTCTATCGTGGTGTCGCCGCGAATCAGGCGGCGCCGGCCCCGAAGACCGTGCTGGCGGCGGAGGCCAGCGACGATGCCGCGTAGACCCTCGCGGCTGTCGCGCCTGGCTGGAATGGATCGGACGGAGTTGCGCTGGCGCGTGCAGACGCGCGGACGGACTCTGATCGATCGCTGCCGGACGCAATTGACCCCTCCTCGCTGGAACCGTGGCGATCTTCTGGAGGCGCTCGATCCGTCTCCGGCCATGCGGGCGTCACGCGAGGCTCTCCAGGCCGGCGAGTGGCTGCTCGCGCATCGTGAATTATCCAGACACTTCGTTCGGGCACCTCAGCGCTTCGTGATCGGCGCTGATACGAAAAGCAAGGTGACAGGGGCTGTACGGGGCGACTTTCCTGGCAGCCCGGCGCATGCGGTCGCCCGCGGCGACCGTTTACTGGCCGGTGAGTACGACTTGCTCGGCTACCGTGGCTTGCACTTCGACGACTCGACGAGCGCGACCGTCGACTGGCATCTCGATCCGGTCCACGGGCGGCGACCGCCGCGGAGGTTCTGGTCGACCGTCCCGTATCTCGCTCCCGAGTGCGGCGACCACAAAATCATCTGGGAGCTGAATCGGCATCAGCACTGGCTGACGCTGGGTCGCGCGTTCTGGCTGACTGACGACCGCCGGTACCGCGAACGGTTTGTCAACGAATTGGACAGTTGGCTCGTCGCCAACCCTCCGTTGGTCGGCATCAACTGGTCGAGCATGCTGGAGCTCGCGCTGCGGTCTCTCTCCTGGATCTGGGCGCTCCACTTCTTCGTCGAAGATCCGTCTGCAGCCGACGCCGGCGCGCCATCGGACTCCCGGCCGTGGACCCTGGACCTGATGCTCGCGATCGACCGCCAGCTGAATCAGATCGAACGCAATTTATCGCGGTACTTCAGCCCGAACACGCACCTCCTCGGTGAGGGCCTGGCTCTTTATGTAAGCGGCGCGGTGCTGCCCGAACTTGCCGCCAGTCCGCGCCGTCAAGAGGTCGGCCGCCACGTGCTTCTGACCGAGATCGATCGTCAGATCGCGAAGGATGGCGGCCATCTCGAACGCTCGACCCATTACCACCGCTACGCCCTGGACTTCTACATGCTCGCGCTGGCGGTCGCGCGAATTACGAACGATCCGGCGGCCGACACCTTCGCAGAAGCCGTCTCACGACTTGGATTCGCCGCGCGCGTGCTTGCCGACGACCACGGACGCTTGCCGCACATCGGAGATGACGATGGCGGGATGCTGATGCCGATGACGGGGCGAAGCGCAGACGACGTGGTGGACAGCCTTGCCATCGCAGCGTCGCTCGTGAATCGCCCTGAATTAGCGGTCGGCCGCGGGCCGGAAGAGGTGCACTGGATGCTCAGCCACCCCGAGGCGACGGCCGCATCCACGCCACGGCTTCCATCGCCGGCGGCGTTCATCGGATCAGTCGCTCTCGCCGAGACCGGCTATTACGTGTCACGCACCGCGAGCGGACATCATCTGGTGATCGATGGCGGCGCTCACGGCTATCAAAACGCCGGTCACGCCCATGCCGACGCGTTGTCGATCACGTTCTCGGTCGGCGGCGTGCCGCTGCTGATCGATGCCGGCACCGGCTGTTACACGACCAATCCGGCGGTCCGCGATCGGTTCCGGTCAACCGAGTTCCACAACACCCTGACGATTGACGATCGGCCGCAATCGATTCCGAACGGCCCGTTCCACTGGTCGCACATCGCCAACGGTTCTGTCCGGCGGTGGCGGACGCACCAACGCTTCGACTATTTCGACGGTACGCACGATGGCTTCGGGCGGCTCGCCCATCGGCGCTGTGTCCTGTCACTCCACGACGATCTGGTCATTGTCGCCGACCTGGTGGATGGCCCAGGTGTGCCGTCCGCAGCCACCTACTGGCAAATGGATCCGCGCTGGACATTGGAGATCGACACTGCGAACGCGGTCTTCACGCAAGGTCAGCGGGTCGTGACGCTGACCGTCAGTCAGGGCGCGATCGAATCGTTTTCCGCGGACACCGAGTCGGGGCTGGGATGGCATTCGCCCGTCTACGGCCGAATCGAGGGCACCACTACCCTGCGCGTGTCTCGTCGTGACGCGGCACCGTTCTGGATGGTGAGCGTCTTCGGGCTCGATCCACACAATGCCGTCACCGGCGTGCAGATTCTTCCTGCCAGGCAAACCGGACTCTCGCTGGCGCTGCGGATCGTCCGCACCGGTTCGACCGACGAACTGTCGATCGCCGACCCGGCCTCGCCCGTCGATCGCATCGGCGACGCGTGCACCGATGCCGCGATGTTGTTCCATCGCCGGAACCGGTCACAGGGTGTCGAGTGCGTGGCGCTCGTTGACGGGTCCGCCGTTCACACCGCCGGTCCGGAGCCGCTCGATCTGGATCTTCCCCATCGCGTCGCCACCTTCTTCGCAGCAGACGTTCATCGTCCGTTGCCATTTACCGAGGATCGTCCATGTGCGGCATTGCCGGTTTCGTAGATAGTGCTGCCGGAACCGAGTCGCTTCCACTCGACACCTGCCGCGAGCAGGTCCGACGCATGTGCGACGTAATCCGCCATCGCGGACCAGACGATGAGGGCGTGTGGGCGCAGCAGGGCGTCGGCCTGGGGATGCGCCGGCTCAGCATCATCGATCTGACAACCGGACACCAGCCGATTCACAACGAGGACAAGACGGTCTGGACCGTCTTCAACGGCGAGATCTACAACTTCAAGGAATTGCGCCGGCAACTCGAGGCTGCAGGACATCGTTTCTACACCGCGACCGACACCGAGGTGATTGTCCACGCCTACGAAGAGTGGGGAACGGAGGCGATCGGCCGGCTTCGCGGGATGTTCGGGCTGGCGATCTGGGATTCCAACACCAGGTCGTTGCTGGTTGCCCGCGATCGAATCGGCATCAAGCCGATGTACTACGCGACCGATCGCGGCCGGCTGTACTTTGGTTCCGAATTGAAGTCGCTGCTCGAGGTGCCGGGTCTGTCACGCGATCTGGACCTCGAGGCTCTGGACCACTATCTCTCGTTTCTCTATACGCCGCGCGACCAATCGATCTTCAGCAGCATCAGCAAGCTGCCGCCCGGGCACTTATTGACGTGGCACGGCGGCCGGATCGTCCTCGAGCAGTACTGGCAACTGCCGGCTGCCGAGACCTACGAAGGCTCAGAGGCGGATGCGGTTCACGAACTCCGCGACGTGTTGACTGGCGCCGTTCGCAGTCACCTGATGAGCGACGTACCGCTTGGCGCCTTTCTGTCGGGCGGCATCGACTCGAGCCTGGTCGTCGGCCTGATGGCCGAGGCATCCAGCACTCCCGTCAATACGTTTTCCATCGGCTTCGACGAACCGGACTTCGACGAACTGGGGCCGGCGCGCCGCGTTGCCAAGCACTTCGGGACATGCCACCACGAGCTCGTGGTCAAGCCGGATGCGATCGCGATCCTCGACACGCTGATCTCGCACTTCGACGAACCATTCGCCGATTCGTCTGCGATTCCGACTTGGTACGTGTCGCAACTGGCGCGGCAACACGTCACGGTGGTGCTGTCCGGCGATGGGGGCGACGAACTCTTCGGAGGCTACGACCGATACCTGCCGAATCCACGCGTTGCGAAGGTCGATCGGTACAGCTCGGGTCCGCTTCGGAGACTGGCCGCGGTCGCGGCGAAGCGATTGCCCGACGGCGTCCGCGGCAAGAATTTCCTGCGCCACATCGGACGGGACCAGCGCGGCCGCTACCTGGACGCTATTCGATTTTTCGGCGCCGACGAGCGTCCCGGCCTGCTCAGCGCGGATGTGCAACGCCGGCTGCGGTCAGCTGACGCCGAAGGGCGGCTGGGCCGGCATTTCGATCGCTTTGGGGAGCTGCCGTGGGCGTCCCAGATGATGCGTTTCGATACGGAAACCTACCTGCCCGAAGATGTGCTGACCAAAGTCGATCGGATGAGCATGGCACATTCGATCGAGTCCCGGGTTCCGCTGCTCGACAATGAGGTCATCGCCTTCGCGTGTGCACTGCCGGCCTCGATGAAGATTCGACAGTCGCGCAGAAAGCACATCCTGAAAGAAGTGGCCGCGTCGCTGCTTCCGGCGGACATCCTGGACCGTCCGAAGCAGGGCTTCGGCGTGCCACTCGACAGCTGGTTCCGCGGCAACCTCCGAGGTCTGTTCTCCGACACACTCCTCTCCAGGCGGACTCTGCAGCGTGGCTACTTCGAGCCGTCGTTCGTCAAGCGGTTAGTGACCGAGCACCTCGCCGGCACACGCGATCACTCGTTGCGCCTGTGGCAGCTCGTGGTCTTCGAACGCTGGCATCAGCAGTACGTCGATCGCGCGATCGGAAAACCTTTACCAACTAGTCGACAAAGTTTTCCGGCCGAGGCGGCGGTAGCCGCCAGCTGAGAATGGCGTTCGTCTTTTTGCGACTGGCACTTCGCTTGCTCAGATGGTTGCGTGCGGCGACCGATTCCCCTGGCATACGTGATGACGAGTTTCGAGCCTGGGGGAACGGAACGCCAGATGATCGAATTGGCCAGGCGACTCGACCCGTCTCGCTGGGCCGTACACATTGCCTGCTTCAAAGCCGCCGGCGTATGGTTCGCGCGAGCTGAAGAAGCGGCAGTTTCGGTCGCCGCATTTCCCGTCACGTCATTTCGTCGTCCGAGTGTGCTCAGCCATCTGGCGGCATTCGCCGACTGGTGCCGGCGTCAGCGCATCGCCGTCGTGCACACGACCGAGCTGTACTCCAACACTTTCGGGTTACCGGGCGCGGCTCTGGCCCGGGTGCCCGTCCGCATCGCCAATCGGCGCGAGATCAACCCGGACAAGTCCACTGCCCAGATCGCCATGCAGCGTGCGGCCTACTCATGCGCGCACCGGGTGGTGGCAAATTCACAGGCTGCCGCAGACCGCCTGGTGACCGAGCGTGTGGCGGTCAACAGGATTTGCGTGATTCCAAACGGTCTGGACACAAACCGGCCGGCCTCCAATCGGAACGTCGCTCGCCCGCGCAAAGTGGTGGTGGTCGCGAATCTGCGGCCGGAAAAAGGTCACGACGTGCTGATCGATGCGGCCGCCGAGCTGTTACCGCTCGTGCCCGACGCACGCTTCGAGGTCGTCGGCGGCGGTCCGCAGCTTGGTGCGCTCCTCGCTCGAGCGGACGCGCGTGGTGTGCGTCATGCCTTCACGTTTACCGGGCACTGCGACAACGTTCCGGCCCGTCTCGACGCGGCGGACATCTTCGTGCTCCCGTCCCGGTCTGAAGCGTTTCCAAATTCGGTGCTCGAAGCAATGGGCGCCGGTTTGCCTATCGCGGCATCCCGGGTCGGTGGTATCCCGGAGCTGCTCGACCACGACCGGACCGGACTGCTGGTGCCGCCGGGCAACGCGCACGCGCTGGCGAACGCTCTCTACCGGCTGATGGAGTCACCCTTGACGGCCGCACGCCTGGGCGCAGCCGCCCGCCGCCTTGTCGAAGACCGCTATTCCTTCGGTCGGATGGTCGCGTCGTTCGATTCCCTTTACATCACAGAACTGGTTCGGCGCGGCGCCATGCCAGTTCGCTACCTGGAAGCGGCCTCCTGATGTGCGGAATTGCCGGGCACTTCAACTTCGATCCGGCGCAGCCGGTCGATCGCGAGCGCGTCGAGGCGATGACCTCGATCGTCATGCACCGCGGTCCGGATGCCGGCGGCATTTTCGTCGGCGCCGGGATCGGACTTGGTCATCGCCGTTTGAGCATCATCGATCTCTCGAGCGGCGATCAGCCGATGACCAACGAGGATCGGACCGTCTGGGTGGTCTTCAACGGCGAGATCTACAACTTCGCTGACATCCGCGCCGAACTGGAATCCTACGGCCATCGTTTCCGGACGCATAGCGACACCGAAGTCATCGTTCACGGCTACGAGCAGTGGGGCGATCGAGTCGTCGAGCGGTTCCGCGGGATGTTCGCGTTTGCGTTGTGGGACGGCCGCAAACATCGCCTGCTCCTGGTCCGCGACCGACTCGGCGTCAAGCCGCTGCACTATTGCGTCACCGACTCGGGCGTCGTCTTCGGATCCGAGCTGAAGTCGCTCCTGCAAAATCCGGACGTGCCACGCGACTGGAGCGCCGAAGCCCTCGACGCCTACCTCACGCTGCAGTACGTGCCGGGTCCCCAGACGATGTTCCGGGCGATTTCGAAGCTGGCGCCAGGTCACACGCTCGTCGCCGAGGGCGGACGAGTGACGGTACGGAAGTACTGGGACCTGACCTTCAGCGGCGACGGTCAGGCCGCACGCGAGGAGGAATACCTCGAACGCCTCGACGCGCTGGTCAACGAATCGGTCAGGCTGCGGCTCGTGAGCGATGTGCCGCTGGGTGCTTTTCTGTCCGGAGGCATCGACTCGAGCGCGGTCGTGGCGTCGATGGCCGAAGCCTGTCCCGGAAGAGTCGTCACGACCACGGTTGGTTTCGACGAGCACGATTTCAACGAGCTGACATATGCCCGGGCAGTGGCGACGCACCTGGGCGTGGATCAGCACGAGGCCATCGTGCGGCCCGATATCGCAGATCTTCTACCCAAGCTGGCCTGGCACTTCGATGAGCCGTTTGCCGATTCATCAGCCGTGGCGACCTATTACGTGTCGAAGGCCGCACGGGAACATGTGACGGTTGCCCTGTCGGGCGACGGTGGCGACGAGCTCTGGGCGGGATATGCGCGGCACCGCGTCGAGCAGATGGAAATCCGGGTCCGCCGCTGGCTGGGCCCTGCCGGCAGTCGTCTGGCCGGCCGCGTCGGCGAGTACTTGCCGCTTCAGGTCAAGGGAGCGCGTTCGCTTCGGCATTTGTCGCTGACGCCGGCCGACGCATGCGCGCGTAAGCATGCGTTCGGGCTGTTCGAACCGGGTTCGCGCGGCGAGCTCTATTCCGACGGCTTCGCCTCCGCCGTTCGAGAGGCCGATCCATTCACCACCTTCAGGCTGGCCTACGCAGGCTGTCCGTCCCGTGATCCGCTGGACTGCGCGTTGTACCTCGACGTGAAGACCTACCTCGTGGACGACATCATGACGAAGGTTGACCGCATGAGTATGGCCGTCTCACTCGAAGCCCGCGAACCGCTGCTCGATCACAAGCTGCTCGAGTTCGCTGCCTCGGTTCCCACCAGCCTCAAGCTGAAAGACGGACGCAGCAAGCATCTGCTCCGGCGTCTCCTGGCGCGACGTATCCCGCAAGCCATCGTCGATCGGCCAAAGCACGGGTTTGAGATTCCGGTCGGGGAATGGTTGCGCGGTCCGCTGGCGCCGATGGTGGACAGCCTGTTACTCGATGGACGGCTCCGCGATCGCGGTATTTTCGACCAGCGAACCGTCGCGAGACTGGTCCAGGAACACAGTCAGCGGCGATCGGATCACCGTCACCGCCTCTGGAGCCTGGTGATGCTCGAGCTGTGGTTCCGCCAGTACGTGGACTCGAGCGGTTCACAAACAGATGCGTTCCGCGTCAACACCGGCGAGGCCGCCTGACCATGTGCGGCATTGCAGGAATTGTGTCGTCGGATCGGCTCGATCAGGACACTTCGGTCAGGGCGATACGGATGCGCGACGTGCTGACGCATCGCGGCCCTGACGAAGCCGGCCTCCACTGCGACGATCACGCGGCCCTTGCGCATCGGCGTTTGAGCATTGTTGACCTGGCCAGTGGGCAACAACCGCTGTCGAACGAAGACGGGTCAGTGTGGGTCGTTTTCAACGGCGAGATCTATAACCACGCCGAGATACGGCGCGAGCTCGAGGCGCACGGCCACGTCTACCGCACCAAGTCAGATACCGAAACGATCGTTCATGCGTACGAACAGTGGGGCGACGCCTGCATGCAGCGCTTCCGCGGCATGTTCGCGTTCGCAATCTGGGATGGTCCGAAACGCCGGCTGCTCCTCGTTCGCGATCGTCTCGGCATCAAACCGCTCTACTGGAGCAGGTCGGGCCACCACCTGCTGTTTGGATCAGAAATCAAAGCCATCCTGGCCAGCGACCTCGTCGAACCGGTCGCCAACCGTTCGCTCTTTCCCGAGCTGCTGAGCACTCGCTACCTCGCCGGCACTGACACGCTGTTTCGCGGCATCTACAAGTTGCCGCCGGGACATCTCCTGGTGTTCGAGGCGGGCAGAGTCGCGACGCGGCAGTACTGGGAAGTGCCGATGCGTGACGCCGCCGGGGAAGGCTTCGGTAAGGTGATGGGCACGAGCCCAACCTCCAAGGCCGCGGACGTCGTCGGTCAGTTCCGCGAGCTGCTGAAGGAGTCCGTGCGGCTGCGGTTGATGGCGGACGTGCCGCTCGGCATGTTTCTCTCCGGCGGTATCGACAGCAGTGCCATCGCCGCGTTGATGGCGCCGATGCTCGATCGACCGCTCCAGACCTTCTCGGTCGCGTTCAAGGAGCGTGCGTTCAACGAAATCGCCTTCGCGCGCGAGGTTGCGGACTCGATCGGAGCGCAATCCCACGAAATCGTGATCGACGACAACGATTTCTTCGGCGCGCTGCCCAGGCTGCTGTGGCACGAGGACGAGCCGATCGCCCATCCCTCCAGTGTGCCGTTGTATTTCGTGGCACAGCTGGCGCGCGAGCAGGTCACGGTGGTCCTGACCGGCGAAGGCAGCGACGAGCTGCTGGCGGGCTATGGCAAATACCCGCGCGTCGCCTGGAACTGGCGAGCCGGATCCGTCTACGAACAGATGGTGCCGGCGCGTCTGCGAGCCGCCATCGCCGACGGATTGATCCCCAGGCTTCCCACCCGGGTCGGCCGATATGCGCGCCGTTCTTTTCTCGCGATGGATCGCTCTGCAGAGGCGATGTATTTCGACAACTTCGCCGCGATTCGACTGGCCGATCAGCGATCCCTGCTGGCGCCGGACTTGCGCGCCACGGCGACCCGCGCGGCCGCCTACCACGAGTCGCTGTTGCGGTTCGACGCCCCTGGCGCCGGCAGCACGCTGCTCGATCGACTGCTCTACACCGACATCAAAACCTACCTGGTCGAGCTCTTGATGAAGCAGGACCAGATGAGCATGGCGGCGTCGATCGAAAGCCGCGTGCCGTTTCTCGATCACCATCTCGTGGAGTTCGCCGCCGCGTTGCCGGACGATTGGAAGCTCGCAGGGTGGACCACCAAGCGCATCCTCCGCGAATCCATGAAGGGTGTGCTGCCACCGAAGATCCTCGACCGGCCGAAGATGGGATTCCCGGTGCCGTTCGGTACCTGGACACGAGGCGGATGGAACAGCGTCGCCCGTGAGGTCCTGCTCGACCGCCGCTCCCGCGAACGTGGCGTTCTCGATCCCGCCGCCGTCGCCACTCTGCTCAACGACCACGCCGCCGGCCGGACCGATGGCGCCGATCGGATCTGGAGTCTGTTGAACCTGGAACTGTGGCACCGGACGTTCATCGACAAGGAAGGAATTCAGACACTCCCCCATGCGGATTCTCTGGCTGAAGTCGGACCTGCTGCTGCCGCTTGACAAGGGCGGCAAGCTGCGCACCTGGCATCTGCTTCGCCATCTGGCGCGTCGGCACGATGTCACGTACTTCTCGTTCCGCGATCCCGCGCAACCGATGGAGGACATGGAAGGGATGCGAGAGGTCGCGGCCAGCATCAGCACGATTGCGCGCGCCGACCCATCCAAGGGATCGCTTCGCTTTTACGCCGACGCCGCGCGTCACGTCGTTGGCCGCCTGCCGTACGCGGTCGCGAAGTACCGGTCGCGAGCCTTCAGGCAGGGTCTTGACGAGCTCCTCGACGAGGGAACCTTCGATCTCATCGTCTGCGACTTCCTGTTTCCCGCCGTCAACCTGCGGGAGCAGCTGCCCTGTCCGGCGGTGCTCTTTACCCACAACGTCGAGTCCGAGATCTGGCGACGTCACGCCGAAACCACCTCGAGCCGGCTGCGCCAGTGGTTGTATCGGATGCAGTACCGGCGAATGCTGCACTACGAAGCCCGGACGCTGGCCCGCTTCGACGGCGTGCTCGCAGTATCAGAGGCTGATCGCCGGGCCTTCGAGCAGCTCTACCCCGGCGCCATCGCAGGTTCCGTCCATGTCGTCCCGACCGGCGTCGATACCGAGTATTTCGCTCCCTCGCCGGCCCAGTCGGCCGGACCGCACCTGACCTTCACCGGATCGATGGACTGGCTCCCGAACGAAGACGCCATGTCGTACTTCTGTGAGCAGATCCTGCCGCTCATCCGCGCCGAAATCCCCGACGTGACGCTGTCGATCGTCGGTCGGGCTCCGACCCCGGCTGTGCGCCGGCTCGCCAACGATCGCGGGATCCACGTCACCGGTCGCGTCGACGATGTCCGCCCTTACGTGCGGGACGCTGCCGTGTATGTCGTGCCGCTGCGCATCGGTGGCGGCACCCGGCTCAAGATTTTCGAAGCGATGGCAATGGGCAAAGCGGTCGTCTCTACCACCGTCGGGGCCGAGGGACTGCCCGTCGCGGACGGAGAACATCTGACCCTCGCGGACGAACCCTCGCGGTTCGCACGGGCGGTGGTGGAGTTGATCCGAAACGAAACGCGCCGCACACAGCTCGGGGACGCCGCGCGCGCGCTGGTTGTCAATCGCTACGACTGGTCCGCAGTCGCTGGCTCACTGGAACACGCGTTACTGCGCTTTGCTGCGGGGCGTGTCCAGAATATCAATCCCCTCCCCACCTGGCCTCGAGTGGACGCCAGGCCTTATGGTCGTTCCTTATGAGAGTGTCAGTGTTTGGTCTGGGATATGTCGGCTGCGTATCGGCGGCATCGTTCGCGCGCGACGGACACACGGTGGTCGGCGTCGATGTCAACGCCGACAAAGTCGAGGCGATCAATCGCGGCCGAAGCCCGATCGTCGAGCCGGGACTCGATGCCGTGTTGGCCGAGAGCGTGAACGCGGGACGGCTGCGAGCGACGACCGATACGGCGACCGCGGTCCACGACAGCGACGTCTCGCTGCTCTGCGTCGGCACACCGAGCCACCGCAATGGCAGCCTCGATTTGTCGTACCTGCAGCGCGTCAGCGAGCAGATCGGCGTCGCGCTCAAGGACAAGCCGACCTATCACGTCGTCATTGTCCGAAGCACGGTACTGCCGGGAACCACTCATGACGTCGTGATTCCGGCGCTCGAACGAACGTCGGGCAAGACCTACGGACACGGCTTCGGCGTGTCGGTCAACCCCGAATTTCTGCGAGAAGGCACGGCGTTGCAGGACTTCATGACCCCTCCGCTGACGCTGGTCGGCCACAACCACGCCGCCGACGCCACCGGAACGATCGGACTGTACCGCTCGATCGATGCGCCGCTGATCAGCACCAGCATCCGCGTCGCCGAAATGATGAAGTACGCAAGCAACACCTGGCACGCGCTGAAGGTCGTCTTCGCCAACGAGATCGGGAGCGTTTGTAAGAAGTTGGACGTCGACAGCCATGAGGTGATGGACATCTTCTGCCGCGACCACAAGCTCAACCTCTCTTCGTATTACCTCAAACCCGGCTTCGCGTTCGGAGGCTCCTGCCTGCCGAAGGACGTCAGGGCGCTGCAGTACCGCGCCAAGCAGGCCGATGTGGACCTGCCGCTCATCTCGCAGATTCTGCCCAGCAACCGTCAACAAGTTCAGAACGCCGTCGAACAGGTGCTCGAAACCGGCAAGCGACGCATCGGCCTTCTTGGATTCAGCTTCAAGGCCGGCACCGACGACCTTCGCGAGAGTCCGATCGTCATCCTCGCGGAGGCGCTGCTTGGCAAAGGGCTCTCGTTGAAGATCTACGACAAGAACGTCTCGGTAGCCCGGCTGGTCGGCGCGAACAAGGACTACATCGAACAGCAGATTCCGCACTTGTCGTCGCTGCTGTGCAACACCATCGAGGAGGTCGTGCAGGATTCTGAAGTCGTTGTCGTGGGCAACCAGGCCCCCGAGTTTGCCGACGCCGTCCGATCCTGCCGGCCGGATCACATCGTCATCGACCTGGTTCGACTGCCGCTCGTCGCCTCGGAGCTCAAGTCCGACTATCGTGGAATCTGCTGGTGATGCGAACGCTGCTCATCTGCCATCACGACGCGGAGATGGATCGCGATGGCCTGACGCGGTGGCTCGCGTCCTTCTCAACGCTGTCCGGAGTCGTTGTGATCTCGGAGCCGGGCGGCCGGTGGCGCAAGCGCGTCGCGCGCGAAATCCGTCGCGTCGGCGTTCTTCGCTTTCTCGATGTGCTTGCGTTCCGGATTTACTATCGCATCGCCTCGGCAGCCCGCGACAGGCGATGGGCGGCCGCCGAACTCACGCGCCTTCGTTCGCGCTTTCCGAACTCGCCCGCCAGCCCCGAGCTTCACGTCGCCTCGCCCAATTCGACCGAGACCGAGGCATTCATCAGAGACTGCCAGCCTGATCTGATCGTCGCCCGCTGCAAGACCCTGCTTCGGCCAGGAGTGTTTTCGCTGGCTCGCCTCGGTACGTTCGTCATGCATCCGGGCATTTGTCCCGAGTACCGGAATGCTCACGGCTGCTTCTGGGCCGTCGCTCGCGGGGACAACGAGAACGTGGGAATGACGTTGCTGCGTGTCGATCAGGGGATCGACACGGGGCCGGTCTACGGATATTTCCGCGTTGGAGTCGACTTGGCGGAGTCGCACGTCGTGACCCAGCACCGAGTGGTGACAGAAAATCTCGACGCCATACGCGACAAGCTTCAGGACATCGATGCCGGATTGGCCTCGCCGATCGTGACCGCGGGCCGCTCGTCCGCGACCTGGGGTCAACCCTGGCTGACGGCCTTGTTCAACAGGAACCGAGGCGTCCGAGGCCGGACGCTTCAGCCGCGCAATCCCGCCACGACGATGCGGCCATGACCGCGCTGATGTATCACGATGTCGTCAGCGAGCGGGATGCCGACGGCTCGGGCTTTCAGGGACGCGGTCCCGCTCTCTACAAGGTCGCACCAGAACAATTTTCCGCCCATCTCGACGCCATTCTGACGCTGACGCCAGAAGCATCCACCGGCCGGGACGTGGTGATCACCTTCGACGATGGCGGAGTGAGCGGACTGGTGGCGGCGGATGAACTGGAACGCAGGGGCCTGCGCGGCCACTTCTTCATCACGACGAATTACATCGGCACCGCCGGCTTTCTCGATGCCTCCGGGATCCGCACACTGGCGCAGCGCGGCCACACCATCGGCAGCCACTCCTGTTCGCATCCGCTCCGGATCGGCCATTGCGAATGGCCCCAGCTGGTCGCCGAGTGGACCGAGAGCCGGGCGATCCTGGCCGACATCATCGGGACGGACGTCCGGTCGGGGTCGGCCCCTGGTGGTGATTTCGCTCCGCCGGTTGCCAGCGCCGCGGCGCTGGCCGGCTACGACACACTCTTCACCTCGGAGCCGATGACGAGCGTCGATCGGAGGTTCGGATTGACGCTCGTCGGCCGGTTCGCAATCCGCCGCTGGACGAAACCGCAGACCGCGGCTGGCCTTGCCGCCGGCCACCTGCTCCCGGTCGCCCGACAAGCGCTGGCGTGGAAGGTGCTGAAATGGTCGAAGCGGCTCGGCGGAGTCCACTACCTTCGCCTGCGCCAGATCCTGCTTCGGACGCGAGACGAGGTCCGTTGGGGCGACCATCAGGCATAGCCGCCCCCTTCCTCCGGACCGTCAGCACCTTACATCGCAGGAACGCGCGCGTTGATCACGGAAGGATCCGCGCCAATCGCGGTCCCGTCGGTCGCGCCCGTCTTGTACGGGCTGCCCGACGTCAGCGCGTAGTTTCCGTTGGCGGCGTCAACGAAACCGACCGCTGACACGTTCGCTGGAAAGAAATTACCGGTCGGGTAAGTCGACGAGTTGCCGCCGATGAACACGTTTCGGCTGAAGGTCGCACTGGGGTAAAAGATCGCGATTGTGCCATTGCCTGGCGACGCCCCACTCCCCATGATCGCCCAGGCGTTATCGGGCACGATGTTGTTGGTGAACGTGAAGCCCGTCACCCGCGTGACGTCCGCGTACAGAACCGACGCACCGTCGCTGAAGACGGTGTTGTGGTCGAACTTGATGTTCGACCCGCCGAGCGTCATGATGGTGCGCGCCTGCCCGCCCCAGCTCGTGCTGATGTCAAGAAACAGATTGTTTTGAATCGTGATGCCGTTGAGCGGCTGACTTGGATTGATATCGTCGGTTCCAAGGATGTCAAAACCCGACGCGACATGACGAATGATGTTGTTCGTCACCTGAACCTGCTGAACCACCGACCAGGGAGCCGTGCCGTCCTGGTTGCGCGGTGTGAGCATGAACGCAAATCCGTCCTGACCAGCCAACCAGCAGTTTTCGATGATGTTACCGTCGATCGTTACCCGCTGCGCGTTCTTCAATTCGATCAGGTTCTTGACGGTCCAACTCGTCCCGCGCCAGCTGGTTGGCTTGGTGATGTAGTTTTGTCGAATCACGATGTCGGAAGGCACCAGGTTCGGGACGTAGGGGTCCGACCCGCCGAACAGGATGTTTTCACCGCTGGCCGCGAGATAGTTGTTGGTGATGGTGTATGGCCCGGGTCCATTCCAGCCGGCGATCGCCTGAGAGTCCGCTTGCGACGACTTGATGTCGGCGATATACGAATTGAGGATGCTGGTCGACGCCGAATTGAGGGCGACGCCGCGCTTCTGCCCTGCGGTCGCACTGCCGTGGATGTAGCACCGATCGATGATCAGATCGTGCGCGATGCTCGACGTCGTGCTCTGAACCGCCGATCCGTCACCGAGCTCGACGATGTCGTTCGCCGCATACGTGTTGACGAGTTCCAGGAACATCAGACGATAGTGATGCGCGCCAACGGCGGTGATGATCGCCGGCAGTCCTGCAACTCCGCCCTGGATGCGCGCCAGCTGTCCCGCATTCGACGGCAACACACGTGTGCCGTCAGGCGGCAAGGAGGCGTCCGGAGCCGCCGATCGAATCGTGATGTAGCTCGACCCGCTCTTTACCGGCAATGTGTACGAACCCGCGAACGTCGCGCCGGCTTGAAGAAGGATGGTGTCGCCAGGAGAGGCACCATCGATCGCCTTCTGCAAATCACCTCCCGCCTGCACGGTGACCGTGGACCCACTGGTACCGCTGCCGGTGGACAACGCCGCGGTGATTGCCCGAATGTTGAAGCCGTTCGAGTCGAATTTCAGCGTCAGCGTCTGGACCCCGGCGGTCAACGTGACCGGGACCGAAACGGTTGTCCACGTCTGATACCCACCGGTCGCGGGGACAGAGACGGTGGCTGCACCGCCGCCGGATCCACTGAATCCGAGATGCATCGAGCCACCACTCGGCGACGCCACCCGCAGCTGTAATGCGTAGTTACCGGCCGACGTCACGTTGACGCTGTAGTTCAACCATTCGCCCGCCGCGATCCATCCAACGTCGTAGCCGCCCTCGGATGCTGCCTCGAGGTCCACTCCGTCAGTGCGAAAGACGCCGCCGCTGTTCCCCGGCGTGGTGTCGTGGTACGCCACGCCTTCGCCGCCCAGGTCGTAGTTGGCGGCCTGGACGGTTCCGGGCAGAGTCACCGGCGTCCCCGAGTACGGAGCCGACAATGCACCAGTGGTCTTCGAGACGATGGTGTGGTCCGACACGACAGCCCCAGGGGAGGCCGACAAATAGGTGGACGGACTCAATACCACTTGGTCGAGCGCAACCCCGTCTTCCCGGGTTTGAATGCGCAGCGTGTGTGAACCCGTTGAAGCAAAGGTGATCGTCGACGCCTGTGACAGCCAATACGCCCCCTCCAGCCAGCCCCAGCCAGACAGCGCGCATCCGTCGCAGCTTTGAAGATTGAGCGTGAGACCACTGGTGGTACCTATTCCCCACGCCTTCGCGCCACCGACGACCGCGTCAGAAAACTGCGCGAAGACCGAGTCGTTGAACTTCGAGTTGGCACCGGCGCGGAGACGGAACCACAGACGGTACGGCGTGTTTGCGGAAGCAGTGAACGTGAATTCGAAATAGTCAGCCGGCGACGCCAGCGGTGCGGCGGTCTGCGACCAGCCTTTGTCCGTGCCGGCGATTGACTGCCCGCCTGCGGCTGTGGAATCTGATTGAAGCGCCCAGTTTCCGTGGAGGTTCGTGGCGTCGCTGGCGTAGAGCACGACGTTGAGAGCTGCGGCATCCACGCTTGTCCCTGAAGCGAGAAAAGGCGTGACGAGCAGAATGAGGGCGGCCAACGATTTCATTGACGAAGACATTACAAACACCTCGGATCGCGCACACCGGCATCAGATTCGGATCCGAGGCAGGTCGGTTGGTTTGGAGCTAGGCGCAACCGCAAGCGTGATGCCGAGCGGCAGAACGCCGTTTTCCACGGGAAAACGGTTCACAGACGAATGCCGGCCACCTCGTCTGTCCGAAAAACCAACTCAACAGTTTGAAAAAGTTACCCGGTTTGGAGGGATGCGGGTGAGACGGGAAAGGGAGGCTGGTGCGCTCTCGGGGCGCGATGGTGGTGCCGGAAACAGGCCGACAACCACCACCGAGCCATACAACAAGTCGAACTTATTTCTGCGCTGACATATTTACCGCACGCTCGGCGTCGCGAGCAAGGCGCAGGTGCTCTTGCAGCGTGGGCAACGCACTGTTTGCCCACCGTTTGACCTCGGGATCAGTGCCCGTCTGTGCTTCAGTCTGAAACGCCTGGACATCCTCTTCGTGGTCTTTCACCATCGCGTCCATGTAGGCGCGATCGAAGGCCGCGCCCTGCAATGTCATCAGACGTTCTTTCAATGCTCGAGCCTTTGGATCGACCTGCTCTGACACAGCGATATGCTTGCTCTGCGCGAGAGCTGCCAATTCGGTTCCGGCTTTACTGTGGTCGTCTACCATCCGCTGTCCAAACGCCTTCACCTGCGGATTGGACGCGCGGTCCGCGGCGATTTTGCCCAGTTCTACCTCGGAGTTTCCGCCGGCCGAGGCTTCTTTGACGAATCTCTCATCATGACCAGCCGTGGTCTGGGCCATGGCCGGTCGTGCACTGATCGCCAGGAGTGTCGCGCCGATCGCGATTGCATACCTCATCATTCACTGCCTCCGATAACAGTCTTCGCAAGGCCGGTGCCACGATTTAGCGGAACTCCTTGTCGTCGGCCGACGGTCCATAGATCGCCGGGACCTTGGCGCCGACCAGTCGCAGATACACGGTCATCTGGCCGCGGTGATGCGCCCAGTGATTCAGGGTGTCCTGGATCATTACCCATCGCGGCGTCTCCTGGACGACCTGTCCGCGCGCAAGCAGCTTCCACGGCGTCATCAGGAACTCGTCGGTCGTGCGCTGCAGCGCCGCACGGGCTTCGGTCGCGCTCTTGTCGAGCGCGGCGATGAGCGCCTCGCTCGTTTCCAGCTTCTCGCGCGGCATCGCCGAACCGCTGGCCGGTGCCACGTCGAGCTCGTTCATCGTGATTCCCATCCCGATCCAGGACGGCATCGTCGCCACCAACTGGGTCAGGTAGCCCAGCGCCATCGATCGGTCGTGTGGTTTCCAGTCGTACTTCCCGACCGGCACCTCTGCCAGCGCGCGCCGCGAGCGCGGCGTTTCACGATCCAGCTCGGCGAGTAACAACTCGGACAATTTCATTTGGAGCGCTCCTTTGTTTTGACCCCGTGCGAGCGACATGCCATGGACTGCTTCTCAACACCTATACTCAGCTGGGCATGGAGGATGCAGACCGAGCAGTATGAACGAACCGAAGACCTCCTCGTACTGGATTCAGTCGTCGTCTCTGCCGCGATTTCCTCGCGTGGATTCCAACGGCACGGCGGATGTCATCGTCATCGGTGGCGGTATCACCGGGTTGACGTCGGCATATCTGCTCGCCAGGGCAGGCCGGTCCGTGATCGTGCTCGAGCGCGATCGTCTCGCGCAGAATGACACCGCGCACACCAGTGCGCATCTGACGATGGTGACCGACGCCACCCTTAGTGAGCTGGCCGGTCGATTCGGCGAGAGTCATGCGCAGGCAGTCTGGCATGCGGGCCTCGCAGCGATCGCCCAGATCGACGAGATCGCGCGCAGCGAGTCGATCGCGTGCGACTTCAAATGGGTGCCTGGCTACGTTCATCGAGGGCTCACGACCGACAACGTCTCCGCCGCCAACCTCTTTCCTCGTGAAGCGCAACTCGCGTCGAAGATGGGTTTCGATGTCTCGCTGATCGAGGAGGTTCCATTAGTCGGCGGCCGCGGCCTGCGGTTCGAGCACCAGGCGCGGTTTCATCCCCGCAAATATCTCGCGGGCCTGGTGCGAGCTCTTGTCAGATACGGCGGCAAGGTGTACGAACACAGCGCCGCGGACGCATTCAGCGCGAAGCCCTTCACGGTCACCAGCAATAACTGCACATTGTCCTGTTCGGAAATAGTCATCGCGACGCACGACCCGCTGGTCGGCAACGCCAGCACTGCGACCGCCGCGTTCTTTCAAACCAAGCTGGCGCTCTATACCTCGTATGTCGTCGCCGGTCGTATGAACAAGAGCACCGTGCCGGATGCGCTGATGTGGGACACCGAACAGCCGTACCACTATATGCGGATCGATCCGCACCGGGACTACGACCTCGTGATTTTTGGGGGAGCCGATCACAAGACCGGCCAATCCCGGGATACGCGCGAGTGCTATCACGAGATCGAACATGCGCTCGTCAGGTTGGTGCCTGGCATCGAGGTCACCCATCGCTGGTCGGGCCAGGTGATCGCGACGCCGGACGGGCTGCCCTACATCGGCCGCAATGCCGACCATCAATTCGTCGGGACTGGATTCAGCGGCAACGGCCTGACGTTCGGCACGTTGACTGCCATCATGGCGGCCGACGACCTGGCAGGTCGAAAGAATCCATGGACCGAGCTCTTCGACCCGGGCCGAACGACGCTGAGCGCGGTGTGGGATTACGTGAAGGAGAACAAGGACTATCCGTTCTACCTGATTCGCGATCGCTTTGCCGGCACCGAAGGACGCTCGCTGCGCGACGTGCCGCGCGGCGAAGGCAGAGTATTGACGCTCGATGGGTCAGCCGCCGCGGTCTATCGCGCCGATGACGGATCGACGAGCATCCACTCGGCGGTGTGCTCGCACATGGGCTGCCTGGTCGGGTGGAATCAGGCCGAGCGCACCTGGGATTGTCCGTGCCACGGCTCGCGGTTCACGCCCGGTGGAGACGTCATTTCCGGTCCAGCCGAATCACCGCTGGGCAAGCTGCCCGATTGACTGACCGCGGAAGTCCCTGCTTCCTGTGGACATGCCACATAGCGGCGTGATATTCATGTGGCGTCACCACATGAGACGAGCGACGCCGACACCGGCCATCGAGGGCGCACGATGAGCGCGCTCGCTCGAGCGTGGGCACGGCTTTCGGCGCGGTTTCGGCGCGACGCACTCGACCGCGACTTCGACGACGAAGCGCAATCGCATCTGGACTTCGCCACCGACGACTACGTGCGGCGCGGCATGTCCGAGGTCGATGCCCGTCGTCTCGCGCGGTTGAAGTTCGGTGCGGTCGAAGCCGCGAAAGACACGCACCGCGACGCGCGCGGTTTCGTCTGGCTCGACGCGCTCATCTACGACCTGCGGTTCACGCTGCGGAGCCTGAGCCGCGATCGGCGGTTCACCGCGGCTGCCATCGCGATGCTGGCGCTCGCGATCGGGCTGAACGTGACCGTGTTCACGATCGTGGACGCGATGCTCTTCCGCGGCTTTCCGCTGGTCAAGCGGAGCGTTCAACTGCTCTTTCTGCAGGAAACCACGCCGACCGGCGGCTGCTGCCTCTCCTATGCGGATTTCGAGGAGTGGCAGGCCGGGGCGCGTGCCTTCGAGGGCCTGGCGTTCGTCGGCAGCGCCGGGATCGCTCTCCGCGACGGCAATGGACGTCCGATCGACCTGCGGGCGACGACGGTGAGCGCCAATACCTTCGGCCTGCTCGGAGTCTCGCCACTGCTCGGACGCGATTTCACGCCGGCCGACGCCATCCCGGGAGCGGCGCCCGTGGCGATCCTGAACCACCGCCTGTGGGTAAGCCGGTTCGGCAAACGCCCGGACATCGTCGGGCTCACCGTGCACATCAACGGCGCGCCGGCCACCATCGTCGGCGTGATGCCGGAGCGCTTCGACTTCGCGATTCCAATCGAGGACGACCTCTGGCTGCCGCTCGTCGTCACCTCGGAGATGCATCGGAGAGACTTCCCTGGAGGGCGGGGCTTCGGCGCCGTTGGCCGACTGCGTGAGGGTGCAAGCCTGCAGTCGGCCCGCGTGGAACTCGAGACGATCAACCGCCGACTGGAGCAGGCCTACCCTGCGACGAACCACCAGCTGGTGCCGAGAATCGCCACCCATTCCGAGTTCAACAGCGGCCGCGACGCCGCAGTGATCTGGGGCTCGCTCTGGGCGGCGGCGTGGTTCGTTCTGCTGATCGCGTGCGCCAACGTCGCCAATCTCACACTGGTGCGCACCATGGGGAGGTGGCGCGAGTTCGCGACACGGATCGCGCTCGGCGCCGGCATGGCACGGATGGTACGCCAGATCTTCATGGAGAGCCTGGCGCTCACGGCGGTGGCCGGAATGCTCGGCTGGTGGATCACCACCTGGAGCGTCCGCACGTGGATCGCGGTGACGGCATCGCGCTATCAGGTGCTCGACTACGCCGTCGATGCCGGCACGGTCGCCTATTTGGTGGCAATCTCGGTCGCGGCGGCTCTCGTCTGTTCGTTGGCGCCGATCAGCCGAATCACGCAGTTGGGCGTGAACGGTGCCCTGAAGGGCGACGCCCGCGGCGTGACCCAGGGCCTGCGCGGCAAACGGATGGCGGCGACGCTGGTGGCAGGCCAGATGGCGCTGGCCATGATGCTGCTCGCCGGTACGGGCGTGCTGGTTCGTAGCTTCCTCACCATCGTTGGCGCGCCGACCGGCGTTCGTGAT
>DASXGC010000138.1:0-3767 GCA_036489235.1 Vicinamibacterales bacterium | reverse complement strand
TGAGGCGCAGCACCGCTTCCATTGAGATGCGGGGATACTCGGGCTGACCGGCGATCGCGAGCACGTTGGCGCCGCCGGCGATGTCGATGAGGTCGTTCAGATAAGAACCGGGGCCAACCGCGACCAGATCGCCGAGAGTGGCCGGGCGCCGGCCGATGATGAACAGCACCCGCGGCCGTGGCACGCGTGCGCCGGCCTGGCGAACGGCGTCGAGACGCCGCTCGATATCCGCAACCAGGGCATCGGCACGCTCGGGCACGCCGGCGCTTCCTCCGATCTGCCGAATCGACGAGAACACGCTGGCAAGCGTGCCGCGGTCAACGATCAGAAACGGAATGCGCAGTGACGTCAGGCGGCGGTCGATGCCGTTCGCTACTTCGTGGACGATCACCAGATCGGGCTGGAGCGCCGCAATCAACTCGGCGTCGGGCTTCAGGAAGCTGCCGACCTTCGGCAGCGTTGCGGCTTTCGCCGGAAAACGGCAGTAGGCCGACACTCCCACCACCCGGTCGCCGAGTCCGAGTGCGAACAAGGTCTCGGTGATGCTCGGCGACGTCGAAACAATGCGCGCCGGGACGGCTGCCTGCGGCGAGCTCTGCGCGCTGCCCGCACACAGTACGAGCAGCACGCACGCGAAGCGGCGCGACATCTTCATCGAGCCATCACCAGGCGCGTGAAAAGCGATTGCCGCTCTTGCCGGTGGCTTCGCGCAGCGATCCGCTGACACCCGCGTCGTGCTCGAGTTTGCGGCCGAACAGCCACAGCAGGTCGGACAGCCGGTTCACGTAAGCGAGAATCGCGGGCTGCACAATCGCGCCGGCTTCCTGAAGCCGGACAAGCCCGCGTTCGGCGCGACGGCAGACCGTTCTCGCGACGTCGAACGCGGCAGCGGCGCGATGCTCGCCCGGAATCGACCAGTCGGCCAGGATGCCCTCGATCGCCTCGATACGATGCACTTCCTCGGTCAGCCGATCGACCAGTAGTGGATCGACGACGACTTGCGGCTTGGGGCTCTCGGTCGGTGTCGCCAGCGACGATCCGATCCTGAACAGATCCTGCTGAACGTTCTTCGTGAACGCGGCGATCTCTCGGTCCTCGCAGATCGATCGCGCGAATCCCAGGCTCGAATTCAATTCGTCGATCGTGCCGTAGGCCTCGACGCGAGTTGACGCCTTCGAGACACGGACGCCACCGGCCAGGCTGGTTTCGCCACTATCGCCACGCATCGTGCTGATACTCATGACACTCGGCTCCTTTTCCGCAGCCACGCCGCCAGCGAGGCGAAGTCCTTGCCGCTGGCTTCGCTTCCGTTTTGCGACCAACGCCACCCCGATTCACTGGCGACCACAATCGGTCCGGCGGAGTCGGCGGTCTCGGCGTCCACCGCAAACCCTTCGCGCTCGAGCACGGACTTCGCCATCGCGGCGTGAACGCCGTAGCCGCGAACACTGGCCCTCCCCGAATCACCAGTGAGCCAACGAAAACTCCGCTCCTCGCCGTGAAAGCGGACGTGCCGTCCTTCGAACGCGCGGGCGATACCTCCCGACACGATGACGTCCTCCGGCGCGCCACAGCGCAGTTCGCCGCCGGGCATCACCAGCCAGACGGTGTCGGCCGACCGCAACGCCAGCTCGAGATCGTGCGTGGACACGACGACGGCGAGCTTTCCGGCACGGGTCAGCTGGCGCAGCAGCGCCATCAACTCGACCCTCGACGGCACGTCGAGAAACGCGGTCGGCTCGTCGAGGACCAGCAGCATCGGCTCCTGCGCGAGCGCGCGCGCAATCATCACGCGCTGGCGTTCGCCGTCCGACAACTGGCTGATATCGCGATTGACGAGATGACGCGCACCGACGGCATCGATAGCCCAGTCCACGACCGCGCCATCGGCATCAGTGAGTCCACCGAACCAGCCCGAGTACGGATAACGCCCGAGCTCCACGATTCGACGAACCGACATCGCCTCGACCACGATGCGCTCGGTCAGCACGACGCCGACGCGACGGGCGAGCGCGCCGGCCGACATCGACCGGATTTCCGTCCCAGCCAGCTCGATCGAACCCCAGAGGGCCGGCTGCATCCGCGCCAGCGTCCGAAGCAGCGTCGACTTGCCGATGCCATTGGGCCCGAGCAGGCACACCAGCTCGCCCGGGTGCACTGACAGGTTCACGTGTTCGAGCACGGCTCTCCGCACGCCGCGGCTGCGATAGCCGACGGCGAGATCGACGGTCCGAAGCACCCTCTCGGGTTCAGGATCCGCCTCTGGGTGTTCGAGCAACGACTCGTCGGCGGTCACGCCGCGAACGCTCCACGGCGGCTGCGCAGCAGCACCGCCACAACGATCGGCGCGCCCATCAAAGAGGTGACGGCGTTCAACGGGAGAATGCCCGCGCCGCCAGGAAGCAGCGACACAATCTGGGCGACCAGGGCGACCGTGCCACCCAGTAGTACGACTGCCGGCACCAGGGTGCGGTGATCCGAGCTGCCGAGCAGACCTCGACAAAGATGCGGAACCGCGATGCCGAGAAACGAAATCGGTCCGCAAAATGCCGTGACCACGGCACCGAGCACAGACGCGCCCAACATGGTCAGGAGGCGGGCGCGTTTCACCGCCAGGCCCATCGACTTCGCGTAGTTCTCGCCCAGCAGCAGCGCGTTCAACTGCTTGGTGGTCGATGCCGCAATCAGCATCCCGAACAGCGTCAGCGGTCCGAACAGCCGCAGCCGCTGCCACGTGACGCCGGAAAACGATCCGAATCCCCACTGCGCCCACTGCTGCAGCCGCTCGGGCTGACTGGCGCCAACCAGCACAGTGACGATGGCCGACACGGCGTAGCCGAACATCAGGCCAAGGATCAGCACCGTGGTCGGGTTGGCAATCCGGGCCGACACGACCAGCACGAGGGAGAGAACCGCGCCGGCGCCGACGATCGCCGCGGCCGTGATCAGCGCGTCGCCGCGCATGCCCATCGAACTGCCGAACGCGATCGCCGGTCCATAGCCGGACCCGAGGATCACGAGGGCCACGCCGAGGCTGGCGCCTGACGAAATGCCGAGCGCAAACGGATCCGCGAGTGGATTCCGGAACAGCGTCTGCATCTGCAGACCGGCGATGCCGAGCGCCGCGCCGGCGAGCATGGCGGTCAGCGATCGGGGCAGCCGAATCGTCCACACGACCAGTGCGGCGGAATCCTGGTCCGGAGAGCTGCCGAACAGCGCTCTCACCACACTCGGAAGCGGTACCGCCGTCGAACCGAGCGCAAGCGACAACAACAACACGGCGGCGAGCAACACCGCCAGCCCGACGAGCATCAGCGCTTCGCGTTTGTTCATGCCCTACCGCGCCGGCACCTGCATGTACCATTCGAACGCGTGATCGGCCGCCAGAGCGGGATGGAAGATCTTCACCAGATCGGCCAACAGCACATCGGGATTGCTGACGCTGCGCGCCCAGTAGTCGTTGGCGCCCTGCGGGGTCTGGCGACGTTCGTAGACCCAGACCTGTCCCTGCCGGTACGCCTTGAACGCCGCATATCTGGGCTCATCGTCGAGCATGGCGGGCAGGCTCGTCCAGCCACCACCGTTGATCCAGACGTCGGCGTTGGCTGCACGCTGCAGCTGCGCCTCGAGATCGACGGCGAAGGCCGCGACCGAGCTGTTGTCCGCCCACGCATAGCGGCCACCTGCGTCCCTGATCAGCGCCGCGACATACGAACGCCCGCCCGCAACCGTGAACTCGCCGCGTGAGCTGCGGCCGGTCATCACCA
>DASXGC010000130.1:0-9860 GCA_036489235.1 Vicinamibacterales bacterium | reverse complement strand
CCTCAACGACCGGGGCATTCTGCGTCCGGGCATGATGGCCGACATCACCATTTTCGATCCGCAGCGCGTGCGCGACGCCGCCACCTTCAACGAGCCGAACCATTACGCCGTCGGAATCCAGCACGTGTTCGTCAACGGCCGACGAGTGGTGGCAAACGGCGCGATCACTGACGAACGGCCCGGGCGTCCGCTGCGAGGGCCAGGGACTCGGCCGTCTGCCGTTGCCAATGGTCTGCCGCCAGTCGCCGGTCAGTCGACAGGTGCCGGTGTCCGGCTGCCGGTTTCCGGCTCCCGCGACTGATGCCGGCGTGGCTCGTTGAACTGTTCGCGCGGTACGGTTACGCGGCCGTGTTCGCCGGCGTGTTCCTGGAGAACACCGGACTGCCGGTCCCGGGAGAAACCGTGCTGCTGGCCGGCGCGGCGCTGGCGCATTCAGGACATCTGTCGCTCGGCTGGGTCATTGTGGCCGCGATCGCCGGCGCCACGCTCGGTGACAACCTCGGGTTTCTGATCGGCCGCAAGGGCGGCCGGCGCATTGCCGAGCGCTACGGCGCACGGTTCGGCCTGACGGCGGCGCGCCTCCAGGAGTTCGATCGCTTCTTCGAGCGCCACGGCGCGAAGACAGTGTTCGTTGCCCGTTTCGTCACCGGGTTGCGCGTGGTTTGCGCCGTGCTGGCCGGTGGGAGCGGCATGTCATGGCCTACCTTCGGCTTCTTCAACGCGACGGGGGCAGTGGTGTGGTCGTGCTCGATCGCGTTCGCCGGCTACTCGCTGGCGTACAGCTGGGATACGCTCGAACGGATCATCGGGGGCGCCGGGCTGACCGGGCTGGCGGTCGTCATCGTGATCGCCATCGTCGGGATAGTGAGAGCGCGCCGAAAGCGGGAGTCATGAAGACACTGGCGACAGGCCTGTCATATTTCGATCTGGAGTATCTCGGTACGCCGCGCATCATCGCCACCGGCATCGTGCACGGCGCGGCCGGCGTGTCGATCATCGATCCGGGACCATCAACGACGTTGCCGGCGCTTCGCGCCGGTCTGGCTCGTTCCGGCATGTCGCTCGCGGATGTCCGCAGCATCCTGCTGACCCACATCCACCTGGATCACGCCGGCGCCACCGGGGTGATCCTCCGCGAGCATCCGTCGATCCGGGTCCACGTGCACCAGAACGGCGCCGCGCACCTCGTCGATCCGAGCAAGCTGCTCGCGAGCGCGACGCGGCTGTGGGGCGCCGACATGGACCGGCTCTGGGGAGAGGTCGCGCCGGTCCCAGCCTCAGCGCTGACCGTCCTCGCCGGGGGCGAACGGATCTCCGCCGGAGGACGCGATCTCGACGTCGCCTACACTCCGGGACACGCCTCGCATCACGTGAGTTACTTCAGTGCCGACGCCGGCATCGCCTTCGTCGGCGACACCGCCGGCGTCCGGCTGTTTCCCGGCGGGTTCAACATGCCGCCGACCCCGCCGCCGGACATCGATCTCGACGCCTGGCGCGAAAGCCTCGCGATCATCGCGCGCTGGCAACCGTCAACGGTGTTCCTGACGCATTTCGGACCGTTTGCCCCGGTCGGCGCACACCTCACCGAAGTGGCCGATCATCTCGCGCTGACGAGCATGCTGGTGAAAGAGTCGCTGGCGCTGGAGGGTGACGATGAATCGCGAGAGGCGTGGTTTACGGAGCAGATCCGGCTCGAACTTGGCCGGCGGATGAGCGGCGGTGACGCGTTCGCCTACGAAGTGGCCGGCCGCTTCGATCTGAGCTGGCGCGGTCTGGCGCGGTACTGGCGCAGGAAGACGCAGCCGTGAGCGTCTGCGGCCGGCTCGCGCGATAGTCAGGCGGTGGCGCGGGTGCGCTCGGTCACAGTCATCCGGCGCGGATCAACCATCAGGCGCAGCGCCAGCCCCTGAGCGCCAGTCGAGGACGGCGGCGTGACCCGGTAGACTGCCGAAAGAATCCGCCCCTGCTTCAGGCTTTCCGGCAGGGCGCTTCCATCGCGCGCGTCTCGTTCGATCTGCAGCTGCACCAACCGGAACAGCGGAATCGACAGAGGCGTCGTCGATTCGACATAGACGCCGATTTCGCTCGCATCGCGGGTGATGACGGTGGCGAACCGGGTTGCTCCGCGCTGGTCTTTCCACGTGAGTCGGGCAGGCACACTGACTGGGCGGCGCTCGGACGTCCGGGTGTCGGCGTCGGAGTGTTTCGGCTGTTTGTCGGTCCAGATGTGCTTCACGGGGTCCCCCAGACTGTAAGAATGTCCTGCCGGGTATATATCAATCCCTGAGCCGGGTGCAGTAACGCGCAGCCCAATTCAGCAATAACATCGTAAGTGGTTGACTCAAAGCCACTTACTAAATCATCTGAAAAGTAGAATTATTGAAAATTTAGGATACTTTGTATCCACGCAAGCTGGATAACGATTACCAAGTATCCAGTCTAGTGGACGCCGCCGTCGGTTCCGGCATCCAGACCGAGCCGGCGCAACTTCAGATAGAGGCCACGTCTGGTCAGTCCAAGGCCTCTGGCCGTCTCCGAAATATTGCCGCTGGTGCGGTCGAGTGCGGCCTGGATCATCTCCCGTTCGACCTCTTCGACCGCGCGCGCCAGATTCTCATTGGACCGTGACTGGCGCATCGGTGCGACGCCGCCGAGCGACGCGATGCGGGGCGTAGTGATTTCCGGTGACAGGTGGGAGGGTTCGATCGTGCCGCCGGGGGCGCTGAGCGCCACGGCCCGCTGGATCTCGTTTTTCAGCTGACGAACGTTGCCCGGCCACCAATACTGCGCGAACACGTCCAGCGTATCGGAGCTCAGGTGGGTATCGGGTTTCCCCAGCCGTTCGAGCGCTTCGCGCAGGAAATACATGCTGAGGTGTGGAATCTCCTCGCGACGCTCGCGCAGCGGCGGCACATGGATGCGGATCACCGCGAGGCGGTAATACAGATCCTCTCGGAACTTGCCTTCGGCCACTCGCTGCTCGAGGTCCGCGTTAGTGGCCGCGACCACGCGCACGTCGACCTTTTGCGGCTTGGTCTCGCCGATCGGCATGATTTCCTGCTGCTCGAGGAATCGCAGCAGCTTCGGTTGCACGTCGATGGGAAGGTCGCCGATTTCGTCGAGGAAGAGCGTGCCGCCCGCCGCAGTTCGGACCAGGCCAGGCTGGTCTGACACCGCGCCGGTAAAACTGCCGCGTCGATGACCGAACAGCTGGCTGTCGGCCAGATCCCGTCCGGTCGTGGTGCAGTTGTACGGCAGGAAGGTGGCGGCACTGCGATGGGAGCCGACGTGGATCGCGCGGGACACCAGCTCCTTGCCAGTGCCGCTCTCGCCGGTGATGAGCACGGTCAGGTCATTTCCCTGGAGGCGTTGAATCTGCTCCACGACCCGGGTGATCGCCGCGCTCGCCGACAGGAATCCCGGTAACAGTGGCTCGAGCGATCGGTCCATGACCGCGAGCCCGCCCACTGAGGTCTGGCGATCGCGAGCCGCGCACAACGCGAAGCCCTGACGGGCCACGGCGGCAATCATGCGGAGGCGCCGCATCACCGGATGGCCGATCGGGCGTGGTGACGCCACCAGACCAAATCGGGCCCCTTCCGAATCGCGGCCCAAAGGCTCAACCACCACCACGCCTCGACCGTAGGCGTGACCGTTGGCGGTCGCTCGCGCCAGCACCCTCGCCGCTTCCGGATCGCAGCCAGCCGCGGCGACTGTCCGGACGTCACCGCCGGCCAGCTGCACGTAGACGACCGAGCAGTCGGCGGATGCCGCTTCGAGCAGGGCCGAGGCGGTTTCCCGTCCCAGCAAATCAGGCAAGGCCGCCGCGTCCACCAACCGCCGCACAATCGCGTCGTCAGCGTCGGCCGGCGAGATCACGTACTGACCGGTGCCGACCGTGGTCAACAGCTGCTGGGCGGCGCGAGTGTCGTCCAGATCGCGCGCCGCTCCGAGTTGCTGGAACACCGCGAACGCTTTGTTCAGGTGACGTTCTGCAACCGAGCGGGCGCCGGTTTCCGCGACCAGGCGGCCGAGCGACAAGTGGCTCAGGCCGGACTGATAGCGCTCACCGAGCAGATCGAGCAGTGCCGCGCTTTGCGAGAAATCGTGATACGCGTCCGCCGCGCCGCCGCTCTTCGCGTGCGCCTCTCCGCGCAGGCGCAGGTATTCACCCCACGCCGCAGGCGCGGTCGTCGGGTCGAGACTTTCGGCGGCGGCCGCCAGGCGCTCGCCGGCTTCGTTCAAGCGTCCCGCGCCGGTGAGGGCTTCGGCAGCGATCAACGTCGCCTGCAGCGCGTCGAACGGTGGCGCGCCCGCCTGGAGGATTTCGTCCGCGGCTGTGACCGCTTCGTCCAGCGCTCCGCGCCGCAGTGCCAGCCTGGCGCCGAGCACACGCACCGACCACTCGTACCACTGGCTGGTCTGCCGTCCATAGCCGCCGTAGGCCTCACTGGCGCGGCCGAGGAAGTCGCTGGCGGTGTCGTAAGCGCCGCGCATCAAGTGAATCTGCGCCAGCGTGTCGAATACCGCGCCGGTCGTTTCGTGAAACTGGATCGGGCTCCGGACCTCGAGCGCCCTGTGCAGGGCGTCCTCTGCCCGAACCAGGTCGCCGAGCCGGACACAGATCTGTCCAAGCGTGGCCAGTGCGACGGCCAGTCCGTGGCCCGAGCCATGAGCCTCGTGCAGCGCGACGCTGCGTTCGGCGAGCGCCAGCGCCTGCTCATACCGGTGCTGCAGCATCATGACGTTCGCCTGATTGCCGCAAACCGTGGCCAGCACGTCGTCTGCCTGGACGATCGAGGCCAGACGCTCGGCCTGGCGCAGCGCCGACATTGCCTCGTCGTAGTGGCCGAGTTGCGCGAGTGAAATGCTCGAGAGCGAGTGGACCAGCGCCAGATGACGCCGGTCGCCGGCGGCGTGCAGTGCCGACGCCGCTTTCGAGATGTGCTCGCGGACGATCGCGATGTCGCCGACCTGTCGATAGCACTGGCCCAGCTCGTAGTGGGCCAGACCGATGCCGCGCGAATCGTGCGCCGCGTCGGCCTGTTTGAGCGCGCGGCCATGCATCGCGATCGCACGCGATTGATCGCCGCGTGCGGACGAAAGGCGGCCGTGCAACCGCCAGAGTGTCGTCAGACGCCCGGGCGGAACGGTGTCGCGGAACGTATCGGGCGGGCGGCCGAGCGCGGTTGCGGCCTGATCGAGGTCGTCCTGGAGGAGGGCTGCCTCCGCCAGCGTCGATCGCAGTGCGAGCTCGTCATCGCGCGTCAGCGAGGCGGAGCGCAGGTGTGGCGCCAGCAGCTGGACGGTTTCCGACCCGCGGCCGCGCTGAAGCAAGGCGCCGGCGCGGGTCAGCACGGCCTGCAGCCACGCGGACGACATCTAGCTCAGGGGCCCCGGCATGGGGGAGATTGTAGCGCGCTCTAGGGCACGCGCCACATTCGCCCCGTGGCGGCGACCAGCGCGTCGGCTTCAGCCGGACCCCAGGCGCCGGCCGCGTAGGTCGGCAGCGGCGCTCCCGTCTGCGATTCCCACCTGGTGAGAATCGGCATCACCCAGCGCCACGCTGCCTCGACCACGTCGCGTCGCATGAAGAGGGTCGGATCCCCCGTCATCACGTCGAGCAGCAGCCGTTCGTAGGCCTCGGGCGATGCACTGCCGAACCGGCTGCCGTAATGGAAGTCCATTTTTACCGGGTCGACGTTCACGTGCGGTCCGGGCACCTTGGAGCTGATCTCGAGGGAGAACCCTTCGTCCGGCTGGATACGGATCGACAGCACGTTCGGGGTCAGCCGGGCACTCGGGTTGGCGTTGAACAGGATCGGTGGAACGTCCTTGAGATACACCGCGATTTCGCTGGCTCGGTTCGGCAGTCGTTTCCCCGTGCGCAGGAAAAACGGCACGCCGGCCCAGCGCCAGTTGTCTATGAACAGCTGAAGCGCCACAAAGGTCTCCGTGCGCGATGCCGGATCGACCCCCTTCTCGCCGAGATAGCCGGAGTACTGTGCCCGCACCGTGTTGGCATCGACGGTCGACGCGTCCATCGCCCGCAGCGAGAGGAGCACCTGCAGTTTTTCGTCACGTACGGCATCCGCCTCGAGCGAGCGCGGTGCCTCCATCCCGATCACCGAGAGCAGCTGCAGGATGTGGTTCTGCACCATGTCGCGCAGCGCCCCGGCATGGTCGTAGTAGCCGGCGCGGGTCCCGACGCCCTCTTCCTCGGCGACGGTGATCTGCACGTGGTCCACGTACTTCTGGTTCAGCAGCGGCTCGAAAATGCTGTTGGCGAACCGGAGCACGAGAATGTTCTGAACCGTTTCCTTCCCGAGGTAGTGATCGATTCGGTAGATCTGCTTCTCGTCGAACACTCTTGCGATCGCATCGTTGATGGCGCAGGCGCTTTCGAGGTCGTGCCCGAGCGGCTTCTCAACGATGACGCGGCTGAAAGGCTGTTCCCCGCGCGCCACCAGCCGCGCGCGCTCGAGGCCTTGCACCGTCGGCTCGAACAGCGAGGGGGGAATTGCAAGGTAGTAGATACGGCTGCCGCTCAGCTTCCCCTCGTGCTCGATGACGTCGAGCTTCGCGCCAAGCGACGCGAAGCCAGTGGTCGCGTCGGCGGTGGTGTAGTGAAGTTGCGCGGCGAAGGTCGCCCAGACCTTTTCGTCGATCGGACGCCGCGAGAAATGCGCGATTCCGTCTCTGGCAAATTCACGGTACTTGTCGTCGCTCATTTCCGAGCGCCCGACACCTACTACGGCGACGCGCGGCAGGAGACCATCGACCTGCAGGTTGTAGAGCGCCGGCAGCAGCTTGCGGTGCGCAAGATCGCCGCTACCCCCGAAGATCACCAGGCTGACCGAGGAATCCGGGCTCATCTTCGATAGGATACTGTAGACGATCAATGGCGCGCGGCTTCGAGAGCAAGGACGTCGAATATCAGCAGGCCGAAGCCGAACGCGTGCGCCAGCTCGGGCGAGCGCTGACGCCTGAGGAGCGCGATGCGCAGAACGCACGCGCGACGATCGAACTTGCGCTGGCCAGAGCCAGAGCCGATCTTGCCGCAGCGCGAACGACCGCCCATCGTCGGATGCTCGCGGCGGCGATTGCCGCGCTGGAGCAGCAGCTGGCCGCTCATGCGCCATGACGCAGGTGCGGCCGGGTCCGCGTCTTCCATGCCGCGTCGTAACATAAGGATGATGAAGCGTCGCGAGGAATGGCTGGTCGCCCCGTTCGTGGTGGCGACCCTGCTCATGGTTGCGGGGTGCGGGCCGCGCGAGTCGGGCTCGCCGGTGCCGGCCGAGCGAACGCCGGCCGCCGCCGCGGCTGTGGCAGTGCCCGCGACGGCCGCGGCGCCAACCGCCAGGCTCCCCCGCATCGTGGTGCTCGGCGACAGCCTCACCGCTGGCCTGGGCCTCGATCGCCGGGACGCGTACCCGACGCTCCTGCAGCAGCGTCTCAAAGCTGCAGGACTGAATTACGAAGTGGTGAATGCCGGCGTCTCGGGCGATACGTCGGCGGATGGCTTGTCGCGACTGGACTGGGCGCTCGACGGCGATGTTCGCGTGTTGATCGTGGCGCTCGGCGGCAACGACGGTCTGCGCGGACTGCCGGTCGCGCAGCTGCAGGACAATCTGGCACGCATCATCGAGCCGGCGCAGGCACGCGGCATCCGCGTCATTCTCGCCGGCATGGACGCGCCACCGAACTACGGGCGCGATTACATCGTCTCGTTTCATAAGGTGTATCCCGCTCTCGCCGCGAAGTACCACGTCGCGCTCGTGCCGTTTCTGCTTCAGAACGTCGCGGGCATCGAGTCGCTCAATCAACGGGACGGCATCCATCCCACCGCACAAGGCGCGCGCCTCGTTGCCGACAACGTCTGGGCGGTGCTGAAACCCGTCATCGAACAGGGCCGCTCCGGATCATGATCGAACTGCGTAACGTTTCGAAAACTGTCACCAGCGGCACCGAGCCGCTCACCATCCTCCATCCGCTGTCGTTGCAGATTCCACGAGGCCAGTTCGTGGCGATCGTCGGACCGTCGGGCAGCGGAAAGTCGACGCTGCTCGGCCTCATCGCCGGTCTCGACGCGCCTTCGTCTGGCGCAGTACTGATCGACGAGGTCGATATCACCCGGCTCGACGAGGACGCCCTGGCGCGGCTGCGCGGCGAGAAGATTGGCTTCGTGTTCCAGTTCTTCCACCTGATTCCGTCGTTGACGGCCCACGAGAACGTCGCGGTGCCGATGGAAATCGCTGGCGCGCCAGATGCGAGAACCAGGGCAGGGCACTTGCTCGAAGAGGTCGGGCTGACCGGACGCGCGCATCACTATCCCTCGCAGCTTTCCGGCGGCGAGCAGCAGCGCGTGGCGCTGGCGCGGGCCCTGGCCAACGATCCACCGATCGTGCTGGCCGACGAACCGACCGGCAACCTGGATAGCGCCAATGGGCGCCACATCATGGATCTGCTGCGCAAGGTGCACAGCAGCCGCAGTACCACGCTCGTGCTCGTCACTCACGACGCCGAACTCGCGGCGATGGCGGATGCCCGCCTGGTCCTGCGCGATGGCCGCGTGGTCGAGAACACGCTGCTGCAGAGCGTCCGCGCATGATGTTCGTCCTGCGCATGGCGGCTCGCGAGACGCGCTCGTCATGGCGCCGCCTGCTCTTCTTCTTCGTCTGCATTGCCGTCGGCGTCGCCGCCATCGTGACTCTCCGATCCGTGATCCAGAGCGTGCGCGCGGTGTTCGGCACCGAAGCAAAATCGCTGATCGCCGCGGACGTCCTGATTTCGACGACGAGAGACTGGTCGCCGGAGGCGAGGGCGACGATTGACCGGCGGCTGACCGAGGCCGGCAACGCGCAAAAGACCGAGACCCTCGAAACGCCGACCATGGTGCGGCCGGCTGACACCACTCGCCAGGTCGCCAAGATGGCGGAGCTCCGCGCCGTCGAGTCCGGCTTCCCGCCCTATGGCGCGATGGAACTGGCGGACGGCCAGGCGTATTCGCACGCGCTGCTCGAGCATCGGGGTGCACTGGTCCGGCCCGAGTTGCTGACCGCATTGAACGTGAAAGTCGGTGACCAGATCGCCATCGGACAGGCGCTGTTCACGATCCGCGGGCTCATCACCAAAGAGCCCGGCAGCGGCATGGGTGACTTCAGCCTCGGACCCCGCGTCCTGATCGATCTGGCGGACATTCCTGCGACGGCGCTGCTCAGTTTCGGCAGCCGGGCGCGTCACGTTCTGCTGGTGAAGGCGCCCGACGATCGCGTGGACGGCCTGGTCCGTGCCATCCGTCGAGATTTTCGTGACGACTTCATCACCGCACGTTCGTACCGATCGAACGAAGACCAGATCGGCCGCGACTTCGATCGCGCCGAGAACTACCTGAGCCTCGTCGGCCTGGTCATCGTCATTCTCGGCGGCATCGCCGTGTCGAGCGTCACCAGGGTGTTCATCCTCCAGAAGATCCGCAGCATCGCGGTGTTGAAGTGCGTCGGGGCGCGGAGCGGCCAGATCATCGGCGTCTACATCCTCCAGGTGATGACGCTTGGCCTGGCCGGGAGTCTGCTCGGCGTCGCGCTGTCGCGCGCGCTGCTTGCCGCCATTCCGGCAGCGCTCGGGTCGTCCACATCGATCCTGGCGCAGGCGCACTACGGCGTGTCCTTGAGCGCGGCCTTCCAGGGCACGGCCATTGGCGTGCTCGTATCGCTGCTGTTCTCGGTCGTCCCGCTGATGCAGGTCCGGTTCATCAAGCCGTCCCTGCTTCTTCGCGACGAGACAACGCGCAGGGGCACCGACTGGACCGGCATTGCCGTGACCGTCGCGGTGACGGCTGCGCTGGTCGCACTCACCGC
>DASXGC010000129.1:0-3540 GCA_036489235.1 Vicinamibacterales bacterium | reverse complement strand
GACCGAAGCCGCGATGCTCATTGCGATCCAGAACGTGCAAGCGGACCTGCGGGCGGGTGTGACGGCGGCGCGCGACATGACCTCGCACGGCAACGGCTACGGCGACGTTGAGGTGCGAAACGCCATCAACGAGGGCCGAATTGACGGTCCGCGGTACCAGGTCTCGACGCTCGGCATCGTGTGGAACGCGGCCCCCGCGACCGCTCCGTCGAACCCGCTGGCCAGCACGGTCATCCGCTCGGCGGAGGAAGGCCGCGCCGCCGTGCGTGACCAGATTGCGCACGGCGCGGACTGGATCAAACTGTATCCGGCGGGAAATTACCTCTTCACGGCCACGGGGGACGCGCAATATGTCCTGACCTACCCGCTGCCAGTGCTTCAGGCCATGATCGATGAAGCGCATCGCCTCGGTAAGAAGACGGGATGCCACGTCTACGGCGGCGAAGGCCAGCGCAACGCCATCGTCGCCGGCTGCGACACCATCGAGCACGCCTGGGCCTTGACCCAGGAGCAGGCCGACCTGATGGTCGCCAAGAAGCTCTACTTCGACCCGACCATCGTCCGCTATACCGAGCCGTACATGGACGACAACGACAGCAAGAGCACGGCGGTCGGTTCCGGATGATTCCGATCATCGAGAACGCCGTGTCGATGGCCATTGCGACCAAAGGTCTCAAGATCATGGTCGGCAGCGGCGTCGATGGGGCGACATTCGTGCACGGGACGCAGGCACTCGAATTCGAGGCGCTGGTGCGCCGGGGCATGAGTCCCGCCCGGGCCATCCAGTCCGGTACGATGATCAACGCGGAAGCCATGGGATGGCAGGATCAGATCGGATCGATCGAGAAAGGCAAGTATGCCGATCTCGTGGCGGTCTCCGGCGACCCACTCGCCGACATCGCCGAACTCCAGCGAGTGAAGTTCGTGATGAAAGGCGGCAAGATCGTCAAGAATGACCTTCCCGGACGCTGATTAACTCGCCCTCGGGACCCGGGCCCACCGGGCGCCTGGCCGACATATGTTGTGCGACCCGCTCATGCATGGCATTGTAGGACCGAAAGGGACGCCCTCCGCCATGCGCGCTGCCCGCGTCATCGACGTCGAATGGCCTCTCGGCCGAGCCCGATGAGTCTCTTCGACCGGTCGCTTGGTCTCGCTCGGTCGCTGGCGATCTATCACGCGATTCCGTTGCGCCAACGGCGCCTGAGGCGCTTCTATGCCGCCTTTGTGGGAGCTGGTGCGCTCGTGTTCGACATCGGCGCTCACGCGGGCAATCGCGCGCGCGCGTTCGCCGCGCTCGGTTGTCGGGTCGTCGCACTCGAGCCGCAGCCGGACTTCGCACGGCTTCTGAGGACGCTCTTCGCGGGTTCACCACGCGTGGTGGTCGAAGAGGCGGCGGTCAGCGCCGCCATTGGACGGGCGACGCTTGCGCTGAGCGAACGCACGCCGACGGTCACGACCCTGGCGACCGCGTGGCGCGAGGCGCGCGCAGGAGAGCCAGATTTCGCACGCGTGCGCTGGAATCACCAGATTGAGGTCGACACGACGACCCTGGACACACTGATCGAACGTTTCGGCATGCCGGACTTCGTGAAGCTCGATGTCGAAGGGAGCGAGCCCGCCATCCTGGCCGGCGTCAGCCAGCCGGTGCGGCAGTTGTCGTTCGAGTTCCTGCCGCGTGCGCTGGATCAGGTTGAGGCGTGCCTCACGCGCTTGCACGCACTCGGCAGCTATCGCTTCAACTGGTCGGCGGGTGAATCGTACCGGTTGGCCTCGAGTCTCTGGCTGAATGAACGAGAATTGCTCGCAGCCTTGCGAGACTCGAGTGCACAACACCGTCCAGGCGATGTGTATGCGCAGCTCGTCAACCCGTTGCAAGGACCAGATCTCGGCGAGGTCCTGCACGGCAAGCACGGACAGCCGATACGGCATCTTACGACTTCTTGACCGAGCCGCGCGACCGCGCGACTTGATTCGCTCTGCGAGCTGCCGGCCTGAGGTCTTGTCGTACATTCGACCCTCACCACGGGTCAACTGATCAAAGCCCGCCCTTGTACTTCCCGCTGAACTTTCGCTGGGGTGAGCGGATACCATCTGTCACACTGAGACGATGACGCGGTTCCGGTCGACGCTGCTAGTGGCGCTGTTAGTGTGCGCGTCCGCGTCATACGCGGGCGCTCAGGAACTCGAGCCTGGCGCCTACACCGTTTCTCCGATCGGCGTGAATCTGTTCAATCTCGGCTACACCTTCAACGGCGGCGACGTCGCGTTCGATCCGTCGCTGCCGGTCGAGGATGCCAAATCCCGGGTTCACACGCTCAACGTCTCGTTGGGTCGATCGATTTCGCTATTTGGCCGTTCGGCCACCATCCTGGTGGCCGTACCAATCATCCGCGGCCACATCGAAGGGCTGTACGTCGGCGACTTCACAGCCGTCGACCGAACCGGACTCGGCGACGTACGCATCCGTCTGGGCGCAAACCTGTACGGCTCGCCGGCACGGGAACTGGCAGAGTTTCGCAATACCGTTCCGGCGCGCACCAACTTCAGCGCCGGACTCACGGTCATCACGCCGACCGGTGCGTACGATTCGAGCAGGGCCATCAACATCGGCTCGAACCGCTGGTCGTTCAAGCCGGAACTGGCCGTGCAGCGATCGTACGATGCGTGGCTGTTCGAGTTCTACGCCGGCGCGTGGCTGTTCACCAACAACGACGACTATGCCGGCGGCCACGTCCGATCGCAGAACCCGGTCGGGTCGGCGCAGTTGAATGCCAGATACACGTTCAAACCGGGGCTCTGGCTCTCGGCCAACGCCAATTTCTACACCGGGGGCCGGACGGCGATCGACGACCGCGTCAACCTGGACTTTCAGAAGAATTCCCGCATCGGCTCGACGCTTACGGTTCCTTTGTCACCGCGCAGCTCCTTTCGAGTCGCCGTCAGCGAAGGCGCCTACACCACCATCGGCGGCGATTTCCTCGGTCTCTCGGTTTCCTACCAGCACGCCTTTTAGGCGCTCGCTTCCCTGCGTTTCGGCTGCAACGGTTAAGATGTCGCAGCCCACTATCGGGCAGTTTCCCTCATTACAGCGGAGCCAACAGATTGAAACGAATCAACGCTTGCACCATCACGCTGCTGACAGTCGCACTCATCCTGACGATCGCTGCCCCCGGCGCACGCGCCGCCGGCGTCACGCTGGATGACCCACCGTCTGGCGTGACGGTCACCATCTACCCAGTACTAGTGAAGGCGCCGATCATGGGCGCCTCCATCGATCTGCCGCCGATTCCGGGGGGTGGCGGTGGGAGTGGCGGCAGTGGTGGCAGTGGCAGCAGCGAAAGCGGCGACGTGACGGGGTCGACGGGCAGCGGCAGCCTCAACAGTGCCTTCCTGGCCGGCTTCAAAATCGAAGCGCGCCGGTGGTTCGCCGAGGCCAACGGTGTCTATGCCGGTCTCTCCGGCAGCCGCAGTGCGCCAAAGGTAACGATTGACGCCAAAACGACCTTCGGCAACGGGAGAGTTGGCGTAGGCCTCGGC
>DASXGC010000069.1:0-51167 GCA_036489235.1 Vicinamibacterales bacterium | reverse complement strand
TGAAGTCCCGCGCTACGCCCCGCTCATGCGACACCGCGGGTTCAATACCGTGCACCTTCTGCCGCGCCTGGCACCGGCAGCGCTCGGAGCGCCCGCGCCCGCTGATGGCCGTTCCCGTTGAATGGGCTTCTAACCCGTGCGGAGGACGCTAACATGGTTCATCCGCATCGGCATCTCGGCGCAGAGGACGTCATTACCGGAGCGGTTCCACACGCACGACCGGAGTTGAACATCACGCCGCTCATCGACGTCCTGATCGTGCTGATTCGTCATCTTCGTCGCTGCGTTGCCGCTGACGCAGAGGCGCTCGATGTCAGCCTGCCAGCGACCGCTTCCGCTCACGATAGCCCGGCGAATAGCGCGTTTATCGTCCTCGATTACTCCGAGAACGGTGCGATTTCGGTGAATCACAAGGCTATTGCGCTGGCCAATCTCGAGCAGCGCCTGCGCACCATTTTCAGGCAGTGCAGGGACGAGACGATGTTCCGGAGCCAGGGCATTGCGCTGCAAGAACATCGTTGAGGTGCTCGACTCAGCAAGGGTCGCCGGCGTCGAGAAACTCGGACGATTCCCCAGCCAATAAAAAAGCCCGCGGCGATCGCTCGCCGCGGGCCCGAACTTACCCTTCCCTGGGTTCTACTGGAACGTATAGCGGAAGCTGAGCATCATCACGTAGACGTCCGACGCACCCGTTGTCGACAGGTTCGCCGATGTCTGCCGCGTCGACGTGATCAGGTTGCCGTTGAGGGTCTGCAGGTTGTAAGTGAGCCGGCCCGACGAATCCGCGCTCGGAGCGGTCAGCAGTTGGGTGTTGATCGGCCGCGTGCCTACGCCCCAGTTGCTGTTCAGCAGGTTGCCGAAGTTCGTGATGTCGAGTCGAATCGAACCAGAATTCTTCTTACCGCCGATATTGCCAAAGACGTCCTGCGTCAGGCTCAGGTCGATACGCTGAACCATCGGCATGAACACCGCGCCGCGCTGCGCGTACTGGCCGCGATGCGAGCTCAGGTAGCTGTCCGAGTTGATGACCTGCTGGAACGCCGCAGCCTGATCGGCCGCGGAATAGGTCTTCGCCGGGGCTGTCGCCGTGGCGGCGATCGTCAGCGGCTTGAAATTCATCTCCGACGTGTCGCGCGGGATGTAGATCAGGTCGTTGCCAGTCACCGAGTCGCCGTTGGCGTCCCCCGAGAAGACATAGCTGTAGTTGCCGTTGGTGTGAGCGTCGTAGAACGCCGCGACCGTCGTCGCGCCCCAGCTGAAGTACTGCTTGGTGTAGCTGCCCTGGAAGAACACGCGCTTGCCGGGGGAGTTGACCGAATACGCCAGCGCCGGATTGTTCGGGTCGTCGACGATCGGGTTCGCCGATCCCCACGAGCTGCCGGCCGTGGACGAGGGCTCGACCAGACTCTTGGACACTCCGTAGTTGTATCCACCCCTGAACGCAACGCCCCTCGTCATGGTCTTCGCAACCGACAGCGCGAAGTTCTGCGAGCGGTTCTGGCTCTGGTTCATGATCACGTACGCCGCCGTGACGTCTTTACCGGGCGAGTTATTGAGCTTGGAGACGCAGGGCCCATTTTCCGCGCCCAGGGTCGATACGCACGCCTGATATGGGGTTCCGGGAACGACCAGCCAGCGCGGCCGGTCGTCGACGCCGGTGTACGCCGAGTTCGCTCCCGGCAGGTTCGCGTTGATATAGACCGGGGCGTTGATGTCGCGGTTGTAGATGTAGTCAACCGTCGCGGTCATGCCCCAGCCGATCCTGCGGTCGAGGCCGATGTTGGTGCGCCACGTCTGGGGGAAGCGGAAGCCCTGGTCGGTCACGTCCAACTCGTAGCTGGCTGCAGTACCGCCCGTCGGCGCCGGCTTGTATTTGTCCGCGTTCGGATTGAACGGGAAGCTGGTGGTGTTTCCCAGCGTATCGAGGAAGCCGTACAGGACGCCGGTGTTGCCGATCTGGTTCGAGATCCAGACGTACGGCGGCTTACCCGAGAACAGGCCCGATCCGCCGCGAATCTGGGTGCTCTGATCGCCCATCGCATCCCAGTTGAAGCCGGCGCGCGGTGAGTAGTACGGCGTTGCCTCGGGCAGCGCGCCGCTGTTGTACTTGACCGGCTGTCCATCCTGGCCGCGGAACGTCAGCGAGTCGGCCACCGGATTGTCGAACGCGGTGTTGCCAAATTTCGGTACGTCGATGCGCAGACCGGCCGTGATCGTCAGGTTGCCTTGCGGCCGCCACTGGTCCTGGACATAGCCGCCGGCGTAGATGACGTCGAGCGGCTGCAGCGGCGGCGTGGTCTGGCCAGGCTGCAGCAGGTACTTGACCTGGAAGCGGCTCGGAGCGGCCGCGACCGTCCGGTTCGGGTTCGCGAGATAACCGTTCGCGTCCGCGTAGAAGTCCGCCAGCGTGTTGTATGAGTACGCACTCTGGATACCGTAATAGAACGAGTTGTCGGAGTGGAACTTCTCGAGGTTGCCGCCGAAGGTGATCGAGTGCTTGTCCGCGAACTTGGTGACGCTATCCTGCAACTGGAACGTGTTGTAGCGGAGCAGGTTGTACGGCGTGAACGGCTCGTTGCCGAACGACGTGATCGGGCTGCCGCTGCCGTCACCGATGACGACGAACGGGAACACCGGCGTCTGGCCCTGAGGACCGCGGCTCTCGTCCTGATGCGTGTAGCCGATCAGGAGGTTGTTCGTCATGCTGTTGTGCAGCACGCTGTTCCATTCGCCGACGCCCGACTTCAGGTTCTCGAGAATCGCGTAGTTCGAGTTCGCGAAGCTCAGGAACGAGGTGGTGCCCGTCTGTCGCGAGGTGCCGAGCGACGAGGATCCCGACTGGCCGACCGGCGAGCTCGAATCGAGCTGGTTGTAGCGGAACGTGACCTTGTTGTTGTTGTTCACGTTGTAGTCGCCCTTCAACATCCACGGCTTGGCAGGTGTCAGCTTCTGGATGTTGTCGAACGGACCGGTCTCGTAGTTGAAATTCTTCGACAGGTACGAACTCAACGCGTTCAGGTCCGAGGCATTCACACGCGTGATGTTGCCGCCGACCGGCGCACCGCCGGGATTCGACTGGAATGTCGTCAGCGGACGAGAGTCTTCCTGTTTTTCAAAGGCGCCGAACGCGAACAGTTTGTTCTTGATGATCGGCCCGCCGGCGGTCACGCCGCCGACTGTGGTCTTGAACGTCCCCGGGTTGACCGTCTGTCCGGCTGCATCGGTGCCGACGAAGGAGTCGTTGCGGTAGCGGTAGTAGCCCGACGCGGTGATGTTATTGGTGCCGCTTCGTGTCACGGTGTTGATACCGGCGCCGGTGAAGTTGCCCTGACGCACGTCGTACGGCGCGACGCTCACCTGGACCTGCTCGATCGCTTCGAGCGAAATGGGCGCCACACCTGTGCGGTCGCCGATTTCGCCTGTCGTCACGCCGAGGCCAAACGAGTTGTTGAAATAGGAACCGTCTACTGTGACGTTGTTGGCGCGGTTGTCCTGGCCGGCGAACGTGCCGCTGCCGCCGTACTGCGGGCTCACGCGGATCACGTCGGTGAGACGGCCGGTAATGGTCGGAAGGCTCGCCAGATCTTCGCGTGGCACCGCCGTCGCCGGGCCAGTGCGGGCCGAACTGAACACCGGGTCGCTCTGACCAACGACGGTAATCGTTTCCGAGACGTTGGCGAGCTTCAGCGTGAAGTCGAGGTCGGTGGCGACGCCGAGCGAAACGGTAATGCCGCTTTTCGCTTCAGGCGTAAAACCGGTCAGCGACGCTTCGACTTTGTACGGGCCGCCGACGCGCATGCCCGGAATGACGAAGCGGCCATCTCCGCGCGTGAACCCTTCGTAGGTCGTGCCCGACGGCTCATGCGTGGCCGTCACCGTGGCGCCGGGAACGATCTGTCCCTGCGGGTCCTTGACGATGCCGGTGATGGTGCCGGTGGTCACACCCTGGGCGTAAGCGCTGCCGAGTGGCGCAAGCAGGGCGCTTAACATCAATAAACAAAGTACCCTGGAAATCGTGCGGATCATGTGTGCTCCAAGAAATCGTGGAAAGGTCTCACGGCAACGCCAGCAGCGTCGCCGCTTGCGCGAAAGACTAGTCAAGTGACGTAACGACTTGGTGACGAAACGGGACCCGGTCTGTCGGCTGTCCGCGGGCGTAAAGTTCTCGCCAAAAGGACGCGATATGTTAACCCGGTCGAGCTAAATGTCCCGTACAAAAAAACGGCCGCCAGGGGCGCCTGGCGGCCGTCGGATCCAACCGCTCGGAGAGCGTGGAAAGCCTACGTTTGTGTTGCCTAGTTGCCGATTCCGGCAGCCTTTTGCTTGCGCAGTTCCTGGGCCTTGTCGCGGAGCTGGTCTGCCTGCTTGATGAGCGCCGCCTGCTTGGCCGGGTCCTTCTCGAGGAGCGCCTCCGAGCGGAGGAGCAGGTTCTTGTAGACCAGCGCTTCCATGTAGTCAGGCTTGAGCTGAAGGGCATGGTCTACGGCCTCGAGGCCCTTGGCGACCATGTCCCGCTTCTCGTTGTCCTTCAGCTTGAAGTCGCGGTAGGCCTCGTCCCAGTAGTAGGTCGAGATGGTGTAGAACGCCTCGGGATTGTTCGGTTCCTTGGACGCGCGTTCCTCGAGCGCTTCGATGGTCTTGTCGAAGTGGCCCTGACGGTTGTAGTAGCCCGCGAGGGTCATATACACCGCCGGGTCGCTCGGTTTGGCTGCTTTGGCTGCGAGGAGCATTTTCTCGGCTTCGTCATAGGCGCCGGCGTCCTCGTAGATCTTGGCGAGCGCGAAGTAGTTCGCGGGCTCACCCGGTTCCAGCTGGATCATTTTCTGGACGACCGGCTCTGCTTTCGCCGGATCGTTCAGCTTGTCCGAGCCGTAGGACGCCACCAGATACTCCAGGGAGAGCTTCCCCAGTTTCTTGTCGGCCGGGTCGCTCGAGGCCGACAGCTTCTCGGCCGCCTTCTGATAATTCGCGACCGCGCTGGTCATCAGGGCGTCGTTGGCCGCATCGCCCTTCTTGCTTGGCTTGTAGAGGTTGTCCTGGCTGTTCGCCAGGAAGAAGTAGGCACTGTTCAGGTTAGGATCAGATTCAACTGTCTCAGCGTACAGTTCTGCCGCCTTCTTGTAGTCCTGCTGCTGATACGCCGCATTCGCCGACTTGAACGCCTTTTTGGCCTTGATTTCGCCAACCTTCGCGCATCCAACCGACGACACGACTGACCCCAGGGCCAGCACCGTCACGAACGTCAACGATGCTCCCGACAAAGATCGCATTGAGCCCCCTTAAAACAGTGACAATAACCGTGGCCGAAGTGGCCCAGTGAATTTGGGCCAGTATAGTTAAGCAAAAAAACGTACGTCAAGAAGACAAAAGCTGACAACCATTTAGAAGGTTTAGACACCGTTTTTCATGATTCGCTTCGAGGATCTGCTCGAAAAAGTCCGGGCCTACAGTCCGGACGCCGACGTCGAAATGCTCAGGCGGGCGTACGTCTTTTCGGCCTTCGAGCACAAGGGACAGGTGCGGCACTCCGGCGAACCCTACCTGATTCACCCGCTCGCCGTCGCCGATTTCCTCGCCGACATGCGGCTCGATGCCGTGGCCATCGCCGCCGGCCTTCTTCACGACGTCGTCGAGGACACGCTCACCACCATCGAACGCATTCGCGAGCTGTTCGGACCCGAAGTGGCGCACGTCGTCGAAGGTGTCACCAAGATTAGCGCCATCACCTTCTCATCGAGCGAGGAGCGGCAGGCCGAGACCTTCCGCAAAATGCTGCTGGCGATGGTCGACGATATCAGGGTCATCCTGGTGAAGCTCGCCGATCGCCTGCACAACATGCGGACGCTCGGTCACCTTCCCGATGACAAGCGCGTCAAGATTGCGCAGGAGACGCGCGACATCTACGCGCCGATCGCGAATCGTCTCGGCATGAGCAAGGTCAAGAACGAGCTCGAGGAACTGTCGTTCAAACACCTCGAGCCGGAGGCCTACGAGGCGCTCCGCATCAAGGTGGACGCGAAGCGTCGCGCCGCCGAGGGCCTGATCGAACAGCTGCGGCACACCGTCACCGCCAAACTCGCCGAGTCGGAGGTGCCAGTCGTCGAGATCGACGGTCGCATCAAGCGTCTGTGGAGTATCAGTCAGAAGTTGAAACGTCAGAAGATCGAGCTAGAGCAGGTCTACGACTTCATCGCGCTGCGGGTGGTCACCGACAGCGTGAAGGATTGCTACGCCGCGCTCGGCATCATCCACCAGACCTGGTCGCCGGTGCCGGGACGGATCAAGGACTTCATCGCGATGCCGCGGCCCAACGGCTACCAGTCGCTGCACACCTCGGTGATCAGCGAAAAAGGGATGCCGTTCGAGGTGCAGATCCGCACCATCGAAATGCACCGCATGGCGGAAGAGGGCGTCGCCGCGCACTGGAAATACAAGGAAGGACGCGCCGGTACACAGCGCGACGAGCGCTACTTCCAGTGGATGCGGCAGTTGCTGGACATCCAGAAGGAAGTGCGCGACCCGCAGGAGTTCATTCAGAACCTGAAAGTCGAGCTCTACCCCGAAGAGGTCTACACGTTCACGCCCAAGGGACTGGTCAAGGCGTTCCCGCGCGGCGCGACGCCGATCGACTTCGCCTATTCGATTCACACCGACGTCGGACATCAGACCGTCGGTGCCCGCGTGAACGGCAAGATGGTGCCGCTCCGGGCTCGTCTCAAGAACGGCGACATCGTCGAAATCATCACGCAGGCCGGCCACAAGCCAAGCCGCGACTGGCTGAATTTCGTCGTCACGTCGCACGCGCGTTATGAGATTAAGCACCTGATTCGTCTCGAAGAGAAGTCGCACGCGCGCGATCTCGGACGCAAGGTGTTCGACAAGGAGGCGCGCCGCTACGATCTCAATCCCCGCACGCTGGTCGAGGGCGACGACTTCAAGCGGGTGCTCGGCGAGCTCTCATTTACCAAGGCGGACGAGTTGTTCGCCGCGATCGGTTACGGCAAGCTCCAGCCGAAACAGATTCTCGGCAAGCTGGTGCCCGCCGACCAGATGCACGAGAAGCCGCCCCAGGGCGCGGTCGTCTCCGCGGTGCGCCGCGTGTTCGGCGCCGGCGAAGAGAAGATCAAGGTGCACGGCTTCGACGACCTGATGGTCTTCCGCGCCCGCTGCTGTAATCCGATTCGCGGTGAGAAGATCGTCGGCTACATCACCCGCGGCAAGGGCGTCTCCGTCCACTCGGCGACCTGTCCGAACGTGGTCAACCTGCTCTACGACCCCGAGCGTCGTATCGAAGTGGAATGGGACAAGGGCGACGCGCTGTCGCGCTACACCGTGAAGCTGACGATGGAGGTCGAGGACCGGCGGGGGCTGCTGGCCGCAGTCAGCGCGCGGATCGCCGACGTCAATTCGAACATCAAGAACATGGAAGCCCGCACCGACGACACCCAGCACGCGCGGATCGACGTCACGCTGGAGATCAGCGACATGAATCATCTCGAGAAGGTGATCAAGAGCTTGCGCGGCGTGGATGGCGTAATTGGGGTCGAGCGAGCAGGCCGCGCGACCTAGCAAAGGAAGTTTTGGCCGGCTGTCAGTCGTAGCTGGCGATGGCGTCGATTTCGACGAGCGCGTCTTTGGGCAGACGCGCCACCTGCACCGTGACCCGGGCCGGGTACGGCTGCGAGAAGTACTGCCCGTACACCTCGTTGACCGCGGCGAAGTCGTTCATATCGGCGAGGAAGATCGTGGTGCGCACGACATTGGCGAACGACAGTCCAGCGGTGGTGAGCACTGCCTTGATGTTGTCGAGCGTCCGGCCCGCCTGGGCGGTGATATCGCCGCTCACGATCAGACCGCTGGCCGGATCGAGCGGCACCTGCCCCGACATGAACAGCAGCTGGCCGGCGCGAACCGCCTGAGAATACGGTCCAATCGCCTTGGGCGCGTCCGGACTCGAAACTATCTTGTTCACGAAGTCTGATTCACGAAATCTTAGGCGGCCTTGATGACTTTGTTGGACCGCAGGCAGCGCGTGCATACCCGAATCCGCTTGACCCCGCCGTTGATCATCGCTCGAACGGCCTGCAGGTTCGGCTCGAACCGCCGCGCGCTCACGTTGTTGGCGTGGCTATGTTGACGCCCCACGACCGGGCTCTTTCCGCACACTGCACACTGCTTGGCCATAAACCTGTTCTCGACTTTCGCCTGACGAATACAAACCCTGATTATAGCTGTCCGGCTAAGGGACTATCAAGGGCGGCGGCTTCGGCTCGCCGTGCGGCTCACTGTCCGGCGTAGCGATGACCCTGCGCAGCAGATCGAGGAAGGCGCGCCGGTTCTGCTGATCGGTCGCTCGTGTTTCGGCGACCGCGTCGGCCAGGCGGCGCAAGACGATTGCGGCATCGCGCTCGAACGCCGCTCCGGCACCTCGTCCAGCCTCCGCCAGGACCGGCTTCAGAGCGGCGACGAGGCGCTCGGCCGGGAGCGATGCCGGCCGGTGGTCGTAAATCACCCCTCTCGCCGCCGTTTCGAGCGTTCGCCCCAAAGCCGTTGCCGCTTCCGCCACGTCATCGTCGGTCGGGGCCTGCAGCTCAGGCGGCTGATAGCGGACGAGGAACGTACTGATGAGCATGAACAGCTGAGATTGACGTTCGCTGAATTCGTTGACGAACTGCACCAGCAAGCCGACGTCGTGTTGTTGCTGCCGAACGACGATCGCCGCGGGATGGTCGCGTGCACTGGCCAACCAGCTGCAGTCGGTGGGACAGGCAATCTGAACGAGGCGCTTGCTTCCACAGCAAACCGGGCAGATCTGCTGACTAAGGGCCGGACACCCGCGCCGGGCCCGCCGGGCGCCGCAGAGGGGGCAGAGCACGCGTCATTATGCCCCTGCTCGACCGTTTCAAACGCTCCGTCGGCCGGCGTCAGTCCAGTTTGAGCTGTGTGAGATCTGCGTACCTGAACCGTCAATACGTCGTAGGTTCGAACAGGACAAGCGTCCGCTTCAAGTGACAAAGAGATCCACAAAGGACAGAACCGTACAAGGTCCAGTGGCGTCTAATCGGTAGCTTTGGTTTTGAACGATCGGTTAAGAACGGCGAAATGACGCGTCTAACCAATTGTCAATGAATGTGTTGAAGGCCTGGAGCCGATAGAATGTTCGGAAAAACGCGCTCCGCTTGCCTTCAGGACCAGTCGCAGCAGGGTCTAGGATGCTGGCAATCGTGACACTTGCGATAGGACTTTAGTTCAGTATAGGATTGGCAACTCATTTGCAGTAAGCGGCAATCTTAAGCGGCGACCCGGATGGCCGGGAACGGAAGGAGCGGCGTTATGGGCGTTATGAAGGCTACTAAAAAAGTTGAAACCGCGTCGGCATCGGGAACGTCCAAAACCCGTTACGCCGAGTTGAAAGCAATGCTCGACGACCGTCGTCGCGAGATTCACGCCGAAGTGCAGGGCAAGATGCGCGGCGTTCGCGAGGAAGGCTCCTGGGGCGGCAAGTTGAACGAGGTGCTTGACGCCGTCGAGAGCGCCGAGGCGGACATCCAGGAGGAAATCGAGTTCTCGCTGGTTCAAATGAAGTCGGAGACCTTGAACAAGATCACCGACGCGTTGACCCGCCTCGAGCAGGGCACCTACGGCAATTGCTTCGAGTGCGGTGACGAAATCGCAGAGAAGCGGCTGCGGGCGCTGCCGTTCGCGGTCCGTTGCAAGGCTTGCGAGGAAGCGCGCGAGGTTGCCGAGCAGCGCGAGCGTCAGCTCCAGCGTCGTGGAGCGAGCTCGCTGTTCCTCGACATGTAAGAAACCGGCGTCCCGATAGTTCAGGGGCTCCGCCGGTGGCGGAGCCCGTTACTCCCCACCGGCCCCCCACTTAGTCATCCGGCGATCCCGTCATCCAGGCATTGGCTGTCAACGACCGATGCAGTGACCCGATAACCAGATGACCCGATGACCAGATAAAAAAAGAGAGGTCGCCATGAGCGATCACATCGAGGACCTCAAAGAGGACGTCTCGATCGGCGATCGGACCACTTCGATTCCGTCCGAGCTCCCGATCCTGCCGCTTCGCGACACGGTCCTGTTTCCCAATTCATTCATGCCGCTCGCGGTCGCCCGCGAGAGCTCTGTCCGCCTGATCGACGATGCCATCGCGAACGGGAAGATGATCGCGGTGTTCACGCAACGTGACGCGTCGATCGAAGAACCCGGCCAGGACGATCTCTACACCGTCGGCACCGCCACGCACATCCACAAGATGTTCAAGCTGCCCGACGGCAGCCTCCGGCTGATCGTGCAGGGCCTGGCCCGCCTGAAGCTCGAAGAAGTACTGGCGACGCAGCCGTATCTGCGCGCCCGCGTCTCGGCAGCGGCCGAGGACACGCTCGACGCCGACCGGCTCGAGATCGACGCGCTGGCTCGTAACATCAAGACCAACTTCCAGCAGGTGGTGTCGCTCTCGCCGCTCTTGTCCGACGACCTCCAGACACTCGCCTCGAACATCACTGAACCCGGCCGGCTGGCCGACTTCATCGCCTCGTCGCTGTCGACCATCAGCACCGGCGTCAAGCAGGAAGTACTCGAGACGCTCGACATCCGCGCCCGCATGGACAGCCTGAACCGGATCCTCATCAAGGAGCTCGAGGTCCTCGAGCTGGGGTCGAAGATTCAGTCGCAGGTGCAGTCCGAGGTTGGCCGGAACCAGCGCGAATATTTCCTGCGCGAGCAGATGAAGGCGATCCAGAAGGAGCTCGGCGAAGGCGACGACCAGACCAAGGAAGCCGAGGAGCTGGCCGAGAAGATCGACGCGGCCGGGATGCCCGAGCCGGTGAAAAAGGAAGCGCTGCGCGAACTCGACCGGCTCTCGAAGATGCCGGTGGCCGCCGCCGAATACACTGTCTCGCGGACCTATCTCGACTGGCTGGTGGCGTTGCCCTGGGCGAAGCGCACCGACGAAGTCATCGACCTGCCGAAAACCAAGGCCGTGCTCGACGCGGACCATTCCGGTCTCGAGAAGGTCAAGGATCGGATTCTCGAATACCTCGCCGTGCGCAAGCTGAATCCCGAGGTGAAGGGACCGATCCTCTGCTTCGTCGGACCTCCCGGTGTGGGCAAGACCTCGCTGGCGCGCTCGATCGCCGAATCGCTCGGCCGCAAGTTTGTCCGGGTCTCGCTCGGCGGCATGCGCGACGAGGCGGAAATCCGCGGCCATCGCCGGACCTACATCGGCGCGCTGCCTGGGCAGATCATCCAGGGCCTGCGCCGCGCCGAATCGAAGAACCCGGTGTTCATCCTCGACGAGATCGACAAGCTCGGGTCCGATTTCCGAGGCGATCCCTCGTCGGCGTTGCTCGAGGTGCTCGACCCGGAACAGAACAACACCTTCCGCGATCATTACCTGGATGTGCCGTTCGATCTGTCGGAGGTGCTGTTCATCACGACCGCCAACATCCTCGACCCGGTGCCGGCGCCGCTGCGCGACCGAATGGAAGTGCTCGAAATCGCCGGCTACACCGAGGACGAGAAGCTGAAGATTGCGATCGATCACCTGGTGGACAAGCAGGTCAAGAATCACGGCTTGACGCCGGAGTTCATCCACTTCGCACCTGACGCGCTGCGCCAGGTGATTCGCGGCTACACCCGCGAAGCGGGCGTCCGCAATCTCGAGCGCGAAATCGGCGCGCTCTGCCGCAAGGTCGCCCGTCGCCGTGCTGAAGGCAGCGAGCTCGCCGTCGAGATCACTCCGGACGTCGTCATCGAAATGCTCGGTGCGCCGAAGTTCCTCGACGAAGAGATGGAGCAGCGGACCAAGGATCCGGGGGTCGCGATCGGCCTGGCCTGGACACCGGTCGGCGGCGAAGTACTGTTCATCGAGGCGTCACGCATGTCGGGCACGGGTTCGCTGACCCTCACCGGCCAGCTCGGAGACGTGATGAAAGAATCGGCGCGGGCCGCGCTCTCGTGGCTGCGCGCGCACGCGAAGGAATACAACATCGACCCGGACTTCTTCGCCAAGGCTGAAATGCACGTCCACGTGCCGTCGGGGGCGATTCCGAAGGACGGTCCCTCGGCAGGCGTGACCATGGCGACCGCGATGGCGTCGATGCTGACGGGGCGCCCGGTGCGCGGCGACCTCGCGATGACCGGCGAGATTACCCTCTCCGGACGGGTGTTGCCGATCGGCGGAATCAAGGAAAAGGTGCTGGCGGCGCGCCGCCTCGGCATTCACGAAGTGATCGTGCCGAAGCAGAACGCCAAGAACATCAACGAGGATCTGACGCCGGAACTGCGTAAGGACCTCATCGTGCATCTGGTCTCGACCATCGACGAGGTGCTCGCCCTTGCGCTCCAGCCGGTGTCGTCCGATGTGCGGCCGGCCCGGAAGGAACCGAAGGAACCCAAGTCGAGCACGCCGGTCGCCGCACGTCCGTGATCCCGATCGTTCATGCAGCCCGATATCAGGTCGATATCGGGCTGCATGTTTTTCCCACCCGCAAATATCATCTCGTTCTGAACCGGCTGCTCGATGCCGGAGTCGTCCACCCTTCCGATGTCGTCGAACCGCAGCCGGCCCCGTGGGATCAGCTCGGTCTCGTCCACACCACCGAATATCTCGACAAAATGCGCGGCGGCACCTTATCGCAGTCGGAACAGGCACAACTGGAGTTGCCGTGGTCCGCTGAGATGGTCGAGGGTTTCCGGCTGATGGTCGGAGGGACGGTCCGCGCTGCGCTGATCGCTTGCGGCGAGGAAATCGATACATCGCAGTTCCGCGTCACCGCTAACCTCGGTGGCGGCTTGCACCACGCATTCCCCAACCACGGCGAAGGATTCTGTCCATTCAACGACGTCGCGGTCGCCATTCGTGTGCTCCAGCAGCGCGGCATCGAACGCCTCGCGGTTGTCGATCTGGACGTCCATCACGGCAACGGCACGGCGTTCACGTTCGAATCAGATCCGCGAGTGTTCACTTTTTCGATGCACCAGCAGCACAACTACCCGGTGTTCAAGCCGCGCGGCTCGCTCGATATCGGTCTGTCAGACGGTGCGCACGACCCGGCCTACCTGCGCGAACTGACCGGCGCGCTGCCCGTCGTGATGGCCCATCGGCCGCAAGGTGTGTTCTACGTCGCCGGCGCCGATCCGTACGAGGATGATCAGCTCGGCGGTCTGCGGTTGACGAAGGAGGGACTCCGCGAACGGGATCGAGTCGTGATCGACGCGGTGAGGACAGCCGGTGTGCCGTTGGTGATTGTTCTGGCCGGCGGCTACGCCAGGCGCCTCGACGACACCGTCGCCATTCACGCCGCAACCATCGAAGAAGCGATCTGGGCGCACGCGGATTTTACAGCAGCGACAGCGCGTAGGCGGTCTTGAGATCGACGATCTCTCCGCGCTCCAGCATCGCGCGAGCCTCGGCGACGTCCACGGTTCGGGTCGTGATGTCTTCGTCTTCGTCCGGATGGTTCGGCGAATCGGGCGGCGGCTGACGTAGATCCGACACTCGAAAGAAAATCAGCTCTTCGTCACAGAAGCCAGGCGCCGGGTACAGTCCGCGGATTCGTTCGAGCCGATGCGGGACGCGCCCGATTTCCTCTTCGCACTCGCGGCGCGCCGCCGCTTCCGCCGATTCGCCAACATCCAGCCGCCCCGCCGGGAACTCCCAGATCTCACGATCGAGCGGCGCCCGGTACTGCCGGATGATCACCACCCGCCCATCGTCTTCGCAGGGAATGAGCACGACCGATTTCGAGTGCCGCACGATCTCGACCTCGTGCTCCTCGCCGTTCGGGTACTTCTTCCTGTCCACTTCGACCGAAAACACCCGACCCGTGAACACGATCGACATCGACTCTCCTTGCAAGTCTCAGACGTTAGGCGGCTCGAACACGGCGCGCACCGCATCGAGGACGGTCTGGAGGTCGGCCGGCAGGGCACTCGTGAAGTCCATGGTTCGGCCGTCTTCCGGATGTTTGAAGACCAGGTGCGCAGCGTGCAGAAACGGCCGCTCGAGATGGGTCAGCGCCCGCAGATCGCCCGGCACGCGGCGGTGGACACCGCCGTAGACCGCGTCGCCGACGATCGGGTGACCGATCGTGCTGAGGTGGACCCGAATCTGGTGGGTGCGGCCGGTGTGAATCGCGACCTGCACCAGCGTGAGCGCCGGACCAAAGTGCTCGGCCCGAACGATGCGCGTCACCGCCGACCGGCTGCGCCGCACCCGCAATGATGCCGCCGACATCTTCTTTCGGTCGTTCGGATCGCGGCCAATCGGCGCATCGATGCGGCGGCCGGCCATGACCTCGCCCCATACCAGGGCCAGGTACTCCTTTTCGACTTCGCGATCGTGGAACTGCCGCGCCAGTTCTTCGTGGGCGGCGTCGTTCTTGGCCACCACCATCAGGCCGGAGGTGCCGCGATCGAGACGATGAACGATGCCGGGGCGCTTTTCACCGCCGATGCCGCTGAGGTCGTCAACGTGATGGAGCAGCGCATTCACCAGCGTGCCGGACTCGTGTCCCGCGGCCGGGTGCACCACCATGCCCGCCGGCTTGTCGACGACGATCAGGTCCTTGTCCTGATAGAGAATCGGTAACGGCAGCGCTTCCGGCTGCGGGATCGGTTCGGTCGGTTCGGGAATGTCGATCGTGACCGACTGGCCGGTCTTCACCGACTGGTTCGCCTTGGCCGCCTTGGCGGCGACCTGCACGTGGCCCTCTTTGATTAACCGCTGAATCTGCGAACGCGAGTGTTCCGGCAGCATCGACGCCAGGAACCGATCGAGGCGGACGCTCTCGCTGTCATCGGGTACGGTGATGGTCCGGATCACGCCGCCTTCCGCGCGCGCTTCGGCTCCGGCGTTTTCGCCCGCGACAGGTACGCCAGCATCACGACCGCCAGCGGTGCGAGCAGCAGCGAGATGAACTGCGAGGTCGAGAACATCCCGACGTTGCCGCGCTCGTCGCCGCGGAAGAACTCGATGATGAATCGCGAGATGGCGTAGAGCAGCATGTAGATCCAGAACGTGCGGCCGGCGAACGGCCGGCCCTTGCGTTCGGTCAAGAGCAGGATCATCAGGATCAGGAACTCGGCGCCTGCCTCGTAGATCTGGGTCGGGTGCAGCGGCACGTTGAGCGGCGTCCCGACATTCTCGAGCGCGAACCTGTTGGTGAAGGTGATGCCCCATGGCATCGTCGTCGGTCGGCCGTAGCAGCAGCCGGCAAACAGACAGCCGAACCGGCCCACCACATGACCGAGCGCGATGCCGGGCGCGAACACGTCGCAGGTCGTCCACAACGGCAACCCGATCCGGCGAATGTAAATCAGCGCGACCACGACTGCGAGAATCAAACCGCCGTAGAAGACGCCGCCCGAGCGGACGATCGTCAGCAGCTCGCGTGGGTTGGCCATGTAGGCGCGGAAATCCGTGATCAGCAGCAACAGCTTCGCGCCGATCAGCGCGCTGATGATGATGTAGATGCCGAGGTCGAGCACGCGATTGGCGTCGAGGCCGCGCTTCGCCGCCCGCACCATCGCCAGTTTCAGACCGAGCAGGTAGGCCGCGGCCAGCAGGACGCCGTAGGTGTAGACGGTGAGAGGGCCAAGGTCAAACAGTTTTGGATACATGGGGTCCGGTCCCGAGCATATCGAGAATCATGATCGCCACGCCGACGGTGATGGCCGAGTCGGCGACGTTGAACGCCCAGAAATGGTAGGTCCGCCAGTACACGTCGACGAAATCGACGACCGAGCCGGTCGCGATGCGATCGATCAGGTTGCCGGCCGCCCCTCCAAGGATGAGCGCCAGGCCAATCCGCGCGATCAGCTGATGGTGGCCGAGGCTGTAGGCGTACATGCCAACCCCGATCAGCGCCGCCGTGGCCACGACGGCGATGACGGCGGTCTTGAAAGGGAAATCGGCTCCGCTCAGGATGCCGAACGCCGCACCGCTGTTGAGGACGTGGGTGAAGTCCATGAAGTTCCTGATGACTGTGACGCTGTCGTGCAGCGGCAACGTGGCGCGGATCGCTGCTTTGCTCGCCTGATCGATGGCGACGATCAACACCGGCAGCCAGACTTCCAGATAACGAGCCGGTCGCGTCGTCGCGCGCGCTTCGACCGCCGCGACCGGCTCGTCGATGGCGTTATCCAACCGCCGCCCCCGGAGCCAGTGCGTTCTGGCAGCGCTCGCACAGGCCGGACCACTCCGGATCCGATGACACCGCCGGCACGATGCGCCAGCAGCGCTCGCACTTGATGCCGGACGCCCGGGCGATAGTAATCACCGGCTTGCCGTCGGTCGCTGCGCCGGCCGCGGCGCCGTCCACGCCGACCACGTCTGCCGGCGCACCGGTCAACTCCACCTCGGAGACGATGAAGAGCATCGGTAGATGCCGCTCGTGCCGTCTCAACGTCGCGAGATCTCCGGGCGTCGCGTTCAACACAACCTTCGCCTGGAGGGAGCTGCCGATCTGTTTGTTCTTCCGCAGTGGCTCGATCTCGGCGAGGACACGCTCGCGCAGCGCCAGAAGCCGGTCCCACTGGTCTACCAGCGCCGGATCTGCCAGCGCCTCCAGATCAGCATTGGTCGGAAACAGCGCCATGTGGACCGATTCGTCACGGGTCCCGGGCAGAAAGCGCCAGAGCTCGTCCGCGGTGAAGGACAGAATCGGCGCCAGCAGGCGTGTCAGGCCGTCCGCCATCAGGTACAGCGCGGACTGCGCGGAGCGACGCTCCTGCGAACGAGCGGCGAGCGTGTACAGGCCATCCTTCGAGATGTCGTTGTAGAACGAGCTGAGATCGATGGTGACGAACTGGGTCAGCGCCTGCGAGATCGAGCCGTACTCGTACTCTTCGTAGCCGGTCAGCACCCGCTTCGCCATCTCCGCGTAGCGCGCCAGGATGTAGCGGTCCACTTCCTCCATCTGCGCCAGCGGCAACATGTCGGTCGCGGGATCGAAGTCGTAGAGGTTGCCGAGCAGGTAGCGCAGCGTGTTGCGCAGCTTGCGATACGCCTCGGCGACGCGGGCGAGAATCTCCTTGCCGACCCGGATCTCTTCCCGGTAGTCGCTCATCGCGACCCACAGCCGGATGATGTCGGCGCCGCTCTCCTTGATGACGTCCTGCGGCAGGATGGTATTGCCGATCGACTTCGACATCTTCTTGCCGTCGACGTCGATCAGGAATCCGTGTGTCAGGATCTGCTCGAAGGGCGGCCGGCCACGGGTGCCGAGGCCGACCAACAAGGAGCTTTGAAACCAGCCGCGGTGCTGATCGCTGCCTTCGAGATAGATGTCGGCCGGCCAGGTCAGATCCGGACGATGGGTCAGGACAGCGAGATTGCTCGAGCCCGAGTCGAACCAGACATCGAGGATGTTCATCTCGCGCTCGAAGCTCGCGCCGCCGCACGACGGACAGGTCAGTCCGTCCGGGACGAATTCTTCAGTCGGCCGCTCGTACCAGGCGTCGGCGCCGTAACGATCGAACACCGCCGCGGTTTTCTCGACCAGCGCCGGCGAAGTGATGGCCTCGCCGCACTTCGAGCAGTCCACCGCCGGAATCGGCACCCCCCAGGCGCGCTGGCGCGAGATGCACCAGTCCGGCCGGTGCGCGACCATGTTGTACATGCGGTCGTGCCCCCAGCCCGGGATCCACCGGACTTTGTGATCGATCGCGTCGATTGCCGCTTCGCGCAGCGTCCTGGTCCCCAGTCCCGAGTTCTCCGTGCCCTGCTTGTCCAGCGCGATGAACCATTGCGACGTTGCCAGAAAAATCACCGGGTTGTGGCAGCGCCAGCAATGCGGATAGGTGTGCGCGAACGCTTCCCGATGCCAGAGCTTGCCGCGCTCTCTCAGCGCCTCCTCGACTCTCGGGTTCGCGTCGAACACTCGCTGGCCGCCGAACAGTTCCACGGTGTCGAGGAAGTGTCCGGCCGGGCCGATCGGCGCGTAGATTTCGAGGCCGTATCGTACGCCGGTGTTGAAGTCGTCTGCACCGTGGCCGGGAGCGGTGTGCACCGCGCCGGTCCCCGCTTCGAGCGTGACGTAATCGCCCAGCACGCCGAGCGAGGTTCGCGCGTAGAGTGGATGTTGGAAGCGGATGTGCTCCAGTTCGGCGCCCTTCATCCGTGCGAGCGGCTCACCAAACGTCCGGCCGGCAGCAGCCGCCACCTTCGGCGCCAGCGCCTCAGCGACAATCACCGCACGGCCATCCACGTCGTAGGCGGCGTAGTCGAATTCTGGATGGAAGGCGATCGCCAGGTTCGACGGGATCGTCCACGGAGTCGTCGTCCAGATCAGCACCGACACGTCGCGGCCGGTGAGCGCCGGCACCCGCTTCGCAAATTCCGCCGCGCTCTCGGACGCCAGCGCGAACTCGACATAAATCGAAGGCGACGTGTGCGGCTCGTACTCGACTTCTGCTTCGGCCAGCGCGGTACGGCAATGGATGCACCAGTGCACCGGCTTCTTGCCTTTGTAGACCAGTCCCTGCTCGACGAACTTGCCGAACGCCCGCGCGATCGACGCCTGGTACTTGAAGTTCATCGTCAAGTACGGCGCGTCCCACGTGCCCAGGATGCCAAGCCGCTGGAACTGCTCGGTCATCGTGCCGATGTAGCGCTCCGCATAGGCGCGGCAGGCGCGGCAGAAATCGGCCACCGACATGTCGCGCTTTTTCGCACCCAGCTCGCGATCCACCCGCAGTTCGATCGGCAGGCCGTGGCAGTCGTAGCCGACGACGTAGGGCGCGTCGAAGCCGGCCATCGAGCGCGACTTGACCACCAACTCCTTCAGGACCTTGTTGAGCGCGGTCCCCATGTGGATGTTGCCGTTGGCATACGGCGGGCCGTCGTGCAGCACGAACTTCGGTGCACCCTCCCGGCGCGCGCGAATCTTCCCGTACAGATCCATGGCGTTCCACCGCGCCAGCGTTTCGGGCTCGCTGGTGGGAAGATTGGCCTTCATCGGGAAGTCGGTGCGCGGCAGGTTGACGGTGTCTTTCCACTCAGGCATCGGTATCTACCGATTCTATAATGATCCGATGCGTGCGACGCGGCTCGACAACGGTCTCAAAGTCCTCATACAGGAGGAACATACGGCGCCCCTCGCCTCGGTCTGGTGCTGGTACAAAGTCGGCTCGAAAGACGAGCGGCCCGGCCTGACCGGCGTCTCGCACTGGTGCGAGCACATGAATTTCAAGGGCAGCACCAATATCCCGCGCGATCAGGTCAAAGGCATCATCGAACAATACGGCGGCAGCTGGAACGGCTACACCTGGATTGATCAGACGACATATCTCGAGACCGCGACGCGTGACGCGCTCGATCGCATGCTGTTCATCGAAGCCGAGCGCATGGCGAGCTGCCTGTACCACCCGGACGATTGCGAATCCGAGCGGACCGTGATTATCTCGGAACTTCAAGGTGGCGAGAACGATCCCGATCAGCTGCTCGATCAAGAGCTGACCGCGACTGCGTTCAAGGCGCATCCATACCGTCATCCGACCATCGGCTGGCTGCCGGACCTGCGGACGATGACCCGCGACGATCTCTACGGCTACTATCGCCGCTTCTACGTCCCCAACAATGCGACGCTGGTCATTGTCGGCGACGTGGACACCGACGAAGCGCTGCGTCGTGTCGATCATCACTTCGGCAGCATCCAGCCGGGAGCGGAGCCGGGCCGCATCCACACCGTCGAGCCCGAGCAGACCGGTGAGCGCCGGCTGACCATCCGGCAGGAAGGGACAACCGCGTATCTGAAGTTCGGCTACCACGCGCCGTCCGCCACCGATCGCGACTTCTTCCCGCTGCTGATTCTCGACGCGGTCCTGACCGGCGCGAAGGGGCTGAACCTGTGGTCGAGTTTTCGCGTGCCGCCGCCGCAGCGCAGCGCGCGACTCTACCGCGCGCTGGTCGAACGGGGCCTCGCGTCGTCGGTGTCGGGCGGATTGATGCCGACCGAGCAGCCCTTCCTCTACACGGTGTCGGCGACGGTGAACGACGGCGCGTCGGTCGCGTCGGTCGAAGCGGCGCTGCTCGAGGCGCTGACCGAGGTGGAACGCCATGGCATTACCGAAGCGGAGCTGGTGAAAGCGAAAGCGCAGCTGCGCGCCAGGCTGGTGTTTGACAGCGACAGCGTCACCAACATCGCGCACCAGCTCGGATACTACGAAACCATTGCCAGCGTCGATCTGTTCACGAGCGCGCCAGCGCGGATCGCCGCGGTGACGCTGGAAGAAGTGGCCGCCGCCGCGCGCACCGTGTTCGCCGCCGCCAACCGGACGATCGGCACGTTCGAGCCGCAGCTGGACGTCTGACATGCCCCTGAATCCGGTTCGCACACGGTTCGACAACGGCGCCAGCCTTCTCGTCAAACGCGCGACCACCACGCCAGCGGTTTCGATCAACCTGGCGATACGCGCCGGATCGATCGCCGATCCCACCGGTTGGCCGGGCACCACCTGGTTGCTGTCGCGCACCATCGATCGTGGCGCAGCATCACGCTCCGCCGCCGTCATTGCCGAAGAGCTCGACAGCCGCGGCATCACGTTGACGATCAACGTCACCCGCCACCTGTTCTCGCTCGTATGCACCTGCCTGGCTGAAGATTTCGAACCGGTGCTTGCGCTGCTGGCCGATATCGTCACTTCGCCGTCGTTTCCGGAAGAGGAACTGGCCACACGCAAAGGAGAGGTGATCACCGCGATTCGCCAGGACGATGACAGTCCGATGGTGCGGGCGCTCGAAGAACTGATGTCGATGCTTTATCCCGGCGGACATCCGTACGGACGTCGCACCAAAGGGTCGATCGACATCGTCGAACGGCTCACGCGGGAGCAGGTGGTGCGACTGCACGCCGAGCGCTTCGCGCCAGGCGAGCTGACCGCGGCGATTGTCGGCGACGTGGACCCGGCGCATGCAGAGGCAGTGGCGGCGCGAGTGTTCGGGGACTGGAAGAAACCGTCGCCGGCGTCGATTGCGCTGGCGCCGGCGGCCGGCGCGACAACACGCGCGCGCCGCACGATTCCGATGATGAACAAGTCGCAGGCCGACATCGCCTACGGCTTCATCACAATCGCACGATCCGATCCGGACTATTACGCGTACTGGCTGATGAACGTCGTGTTCGGGCAGTACGCGATGGGCGGCCGTCTCGGCGACAGCATCCGTGAGCGGCAAGGTATGGCGTACTACGCATCGAGCTCGTTCGACGCCAACGTGGTTCCCGGTCCGCTGGCGATTCGCGCCGGCGTGAGCCCGGCGAATGTGGATAAGGCGATCGCTTCGATCGACGAGGAGATCGTTCGACTGGTCCGTGATGGTGTAACCGAGCAGGAGTTGGACGAGTCGCGGCGTTATCTGATTGGTTCGATCCCGCGCGCGCTCGAGACCAATGCCGCGATTGCGACCTTTCTGCAGACCTCGGAATTTTTCGGTCTCGCACTCGACCACGACACACGTCTTCCCGGCCTGCTCAGCGCAGTCACGCTGGACGATGTGAACCGGGCGGCGCGCACGGCGCTCGATCCCGGTCGCGCCACTGTGGTGATCGCAGGCCCTTACGCCGACACTCAGCCGTGATTCCAAAGGCAGTTTTTTTCGACGTCGATTTCACGTTGATCTATCCAGGCCCGACGTTTCGCGGTGAGGGCTACCGGGCTTTTGCCGCGCGCTACGGCATGGACATCGACGCGGGGAAGTTTTCGCTCGCGGTCGCCGGCGCGGCGCCGTTGCTGGACAGCCCCGAGGACGCGCCTTATCGAGACGAGATTTTCGTTGTCTACACGCGCCGGATCATCGAAGGGATGGGCGGCACCGGGCCGAATCTCGATGCCTGCGCCGAAGAGATCTACCGGGAATGGGCGGCGTGCCATCACTTCGAGTTGTACGACGATGTGCCGGACGTGCTTCGTGAGATCGCGGTGGCCGGCATTCGCATCGGCCTGATCTCGAACTCGCATCGCAGCCTGTCCGCGTTCGAGTCCCACTTCGAGCTGGACGGTCTGATCGCGGCAACCTTGTCGTCGCCGGACCACGGCTACATGAAGCCGCACCCGAGCATTTTCGCGGCCGCGCTGCAGCTGGTCGGTGTGGAACCGGCAGAAGCGGTGATGATTGGGGACAGCCTGAAGCACGACGTCGAGGGCGCGCTCCGTGCGGGCATGCGCGGTGTGTTGCTTCATCGCGGCGACACGCCCACCACGCCCGGCGCGGCCGAACTGGGCGTGCCGGTCATCAGGTCCCTGCGGGAACTGCCGAAGCTGCTGCTGGTTTAATGTGGACCGAAGAGCCTGCCGATGGCGACGTAGGTCCGCCATCGGCCGTCGAATCCGGCTGATCCACCGATCAGTATCGGCCCGAGGAGCGAATCCATCACCACGCCGACTCCGAGCTGCGTTCTCAATGTCGCCTGGCTCCAGAGGTTGAAGGCGTCGCCGTTTTCGAGCCATGCGCCGGCAAAAATCGGCCCGCCGACGAAGTCCGGCAGCCGGGCGACGCGCTTGAGATAACCAGCGGTCAAAATGTAGTAGTTGTCCCCACGAAGTTCGCCGTTGCTGTAGGCGCCGAGATGAAGCGGTGAACCGAGCGCGAACTGGTCGGGTGGCAGCGGACTGCCGGAGAAAGACGTGCCGATTCCACCGAGGACGAATACCCGATCGAGGCTGCGCGCCGTCCAGAACTTCGTCATCTCTCCGCCGAGTTGCGTCAGGCCGGCACTGGTGCGGCCGTCCGGCGGCGGTGGTGTCGCGCTCGGCTCGTTGAAGATGTGACGCAGCGTGGTAAAGGCGGTGCTGCCGTGACTGGGAATGACCGGGCTGTCCTGCGAGTCGTAGCGCCAGATGGCCTGCGCTGCCGTTTGTTCGCCGCTCAGCACCGGCAGTCCCGGATCCCCGATTCTAACGCCGGTGTCGAGATGGCCGATGTAGGCGCCCACTCTCAGGTCGCTCTGGCGACCGAGATTGACGCCGACGTTCAATCCGACCGCGGTCAGCGTCTGCCCGTACCTGGCGACGATGGCATTGTCTTGAATCACGTCGAGCGTAGCGGTCTGGATCCCGGCAAAAGGCGCCACGAACAACGGCGTCGATCCAATCGGTCGATATAACTCGACGGCAACACTCGGGTTCGAGCCTGCGGTGCCGTCAATCCTTAGCTCCGAGCCGGAGCCGACCACGTCGTAGGCGAGATAACGCGCCGCGAGCGATACCCGGAACTCGTCGCTGGTGACGTTCTCGAGATTGAGTCCGAGCATCAGAAACGGAGGGCCGGTGGTGTTGGCGCGCGCGATTACCAGCAGACCACTCTCGCCCTGGTCGTTGTCCACCATTCGCCAGGTGACCGACTGGTAGCGGTCGAGCCCGGCGAGCTCGCCGATGTCGTGTTTGAGGACCTGGTCGTCGAACGCGACGCCAACCAGCCGGTTCAACAACTCGTGGAGGCGTTCGGCATCGCTGTCGCCGAAGCCTTCCACCTGGACGAACCTCGGGATTGGCAGCGTCGTCCGCCGCCGGCCGGCGCGCGCAGCCTTCCAGCGTGCGTACTCCTCTTCGCTCACCGCCAGCGGCAACAGCTTGTCCTTCATTGCCTCCGCTGCCTTGTAGCCCTCGGCGATGAGCTCCGGCGTCCGCCGCCAGTCGAGCGAACCGTAATCCGTGAGCGGCACATCGATGACGATGTCGGCAGCCTTCATGCCGGCCTTGGTGTTGGCGCGCATCATCGCGTCGAGGGTTTCTGCGACCAGACCGACCGCCGAGTAGTTGACCTTCTCGAGGTCCGAGAGGTCTCCCACGTTGACCGCGATCACGTGCGCGGCCCCCATGTCTTTCACGACGTTCGCCGGGACGTTGTTCATCGCGCCGCCATCGACGAGGACGTGTCCGTCGAGCTGCACCGGCGGAAATATCAGCGGCAGCGACATGGTGGCGCGCATCGCCAGGTCGAGCGGCCCCTTCTCGAGCACCACGGGGGTCGCGGTCAGGAGGTCCACGGCGACCGCGCGAAATGGCGTCGGCAGGTCGTCGAAACTGCGAAGGTTGTAGTAGGGCCCGGCGATTCCCGCGACCATCAGATCGACCTGCTCGCCGTTATTGAGCGCCGACGGCGGCACGATGCCGTGCTTCAGTCCGAATTCGAGTTTAGACGGGTAGGTCCGGCCGTCCGCTTTACGACGGATGTTCTTGCCGGCAAAATTCGACGAGTCGAACAGCAGATCCCAGTTCAGATTCAGCAGGAAGGTTTCGAGCTCGGCCGCGTCCATGCCGGTGGAAAACGAGCCGCCAATCAACCCGCCCATGCTCGTGCCGGCCACGAGATCGATCGGAATGTGATGTTCCTCGAACCACTTGATCACACCGACGTGCGCGATGCCTCGTGCACTGCCGCCGCCGAAGGCCACACCGACCTTCGCACGCGGCGGATCCTGGGCGCTGGCCGAAACGACGATCGAAATACTCAGGAAGACGGCCAGCAGCGATTTGGACATCAGCAGGCGATGGTGGCACAGTTCGGGCTGTGACCAAAGGATCCATTGACTATCGGGCGTTGACGACGCTCGTAGACTTTACAGGTGTCGTCGAACTCGAGCGCACCATCTGGGGCCCGGGGTACGACGAGGTCGTGCCGGTTCCGATACTCGCGGTCACCGTGCTGCGCGGAGGAATTCTGATCGGCGCGTTTGACGGCGATCGAATGGTCGGCTTCGTCTATTCGTTGCCGGGCATCAAGCACCGCAAGCCGACCCAGTGGTCGCACATGCTCGGCGTCCTCGATGACTACCGGAGTGCGGGCGTCGGCCATCAGCTGAAGGTGCTGCAGCGCCAGCAGACGCTGGCGATGGGGCTCGACTTGATCGAGTGGACCTACGACCCAATGCAGGCGCTCAATGCGCACCTCAATTTCGCCAAACTCGGCGTCAGTGCGCACGAGTACGAGATCAACGTCTACGGCGAATCGTCGAGTCCGCTGCACAAGGGCAATCCGACGGATCGGTTCGTGGCCGAATGGCACGTCAAGACCCCGCGAGTCGAGCAGCGGCTCGGTGGTTCGGCCCCGATGGCGCCGGTGTTGACCGTCGAACCGGTCGTTCGCATACGTCCGGCAGGCGAGTGGCTCGAACCAGGATCGTGGGATCTGACGTTCGACGCGCCCCGAGTCAGCGTCGACATCCCGACCGGTTTCAGTGAGCTGCTTTCGAGCGCGCCCGATCTCGCCCTGACCTGGCGCATGGCAACCCGTCAGATCTTCACGAGCTATTTCGAGCGCGGTTATCAGGCGGTCGAGTTCTTCCTTGACCGCAAGGCCAGAAAGGGAAGCTATCTCCTGGTCAGGCAGGCGTGATCGCCTCTGTCGAAAGTACGCTCTAGTCGTTGCGTAGCGCGATGATCGGATCGACGCGCGTGGCGCGCCGCGCCGGCACCACGCCCGCGGCGACCGCGACCAGCATCGTTCCGCACGCAACAACCGCCAGTGTGGTCGGGTCGGTCGCTCGCGTCTCGAACAGCAGGCCTGCCATCATCCGGCCGGCACCGATCGCCGCGGCGACACCGATGGTCACGCCCACCGCGGTCAGCGACAACGCCCGCCGCAGGACGCCAACAAATACCGACGCCCGGCTGGCGCCCAACGCCAGCCGCACGCCGATTTCGGGAACGCGCTGGCTGACCGAGTACCAGATCGATCCGTAAATCGCCACGCCCGAGAGCGTGGCCGCCAGCACCGCCGTCACGAGCAGGAGCAACATGGTTCCCCGGGTTTGTGCGACCGAACTGGCGATTCGCTCTTCCATCGTTCGCACGTCGTAGATCGGGAGGTCGGGGTCGATGGCCTGAACCGCCGCACGCGCGGCCGGAGCCAGCGCAGCCGGATCGCGATTGCTTCTGAGCACCAGCGTGAAAACCGGCGACGCCGTCTGCCCGATCGGACGGTACATCTCGGTCACCGGGTCTCGGGTCAACGCGACGTGGCGGACGTCCTCGACGACGCCGACGATTCGGAGCCACGAAGAATCGAAGGTTTTGATCCTGCGGTCGATCGGATCTTCGTTGGGGAACTGACGCGCGGCCATTGTGCGATTGATGACCACCACCTGCTCCGCGTGGCCGTCGTCGGACGCCTCCAACAGCCTGCCCTTCACGAGCGGGATGCGCATTGTCTTGAAGTAGCCGGTCGAGACGTGGCGCTGATCGGCAATCAGCAGTTCGCCGCGCTGCCGCGGTCGCCCCTCGATGGTGAAGGCGTCACCGGCGCGCGCGCCGCTGAACGGAATCGCCGTGCTGAGTCCGGCGCTGCGCACACCAGAAGTCTGCTCGAGCCGCTCCAGCAGCGTCGCCGCGAAAGCGGCCCGTGAAGGAGCGCTCGCATAGCGCGAACCGGCCAGCGCCACTTTGAAGGTGAGCAGGTGATCGGCATCGAAACCGGTCTGAACGCGCGACAGCTTCACGACGCTGTTCACCATCAGCCCGGCCGCCGAGAGCAGAACGACCGCGAGCGCAACCTGCGCGACCACCAGTCCGCCGCGAGTCCCGCCGCCGGATCCGGTGACGCCGCGGCCGGATCCCTTCAGTCGCTCGACCATTCCCCCGTCCAGCGAATGAACGGAGACGATAACGCCGAAGGTCAGCGCCAGCAGACACGAGACGGCGATCGTAAACAGCGTGACCCTGGTGTCGATGTCGATGGGAACGGCTCGCGGCAGCACCTCGGCGAATAGTGGGAGCAGCGCCCGGAGCGTCCAGCCGCCGAGCAGAAGGCCGGCCACACTGCCGAGACCCGTGAGCACCACCGATTCGGCGACGGCGAACGACAGGATCCGTCCGCGCGTGGCTCCGAGCGCGGTTCGTACCGCCAGCTCGTGCTGCCGATTCGATGCGCGCGCCAGCAGCAGCGTCGAGGCGTTCGCACTGGCCACCAACAGCAGCAAGGCGACGCTGCCCGCGATCAGCAGCAGCGTCGGCCGCACCGAACGGACCGTCTGCTCGGGGACCGTCACCAGCGTCGCGCTCATGTTGTTGTGAGAAGGACGCTCGGCTGCCATCCGGCTGGCGAACGCACGGAGCTCCGCCGACGCCTGATGCAGACTCGTCCCGTCCGTCAGCCGGCCGAGAATCCGGTAGTTGTGCGAGGACTCGTTGACACGTTCCTCGGCGGTCAGTCGGGCCGGCAGCCAGAGCTCGCTGCTTTCTGCCAGCGGTCCCGGCAGCGAAGCGCGCGGCGGCATGACGCCGACGATGGTTCGCGACTCGCCGTCGATCAGGACGTTGCGTCCCAGCACGCGATCGTCTGCGCCAAAGCGGCGACGCCACACGCCGTCGCTGAGAATCACCACCGGGCTGGCTCCGTCCAGATCTTCGGCCGGTGTGAACGCGCGGCCGATTCGCGGGGCGATGCCGAGCATCGGCATCAGCGAGGCGGTGACGCGCGAGCCGCGGATTCGTTCGGGATTGTCGTCACCAGTCAGCGTGTAGGTGTCCGGGTAGACCATCGCCAGAGCGGACAACGAGCGCAGGCCGTGCCACACGTCGTAATCGAACGGCGTGCCTTCCAGCTCCATGACGTTCTGCGACGGCAGCGTCTGCCAGACGAAGACGAGCCGCGACGGGTCACGATACGCCAGCGGACGCAGCAGAACGCCGTCGAGCAGCGCAAAGACCGCGCTGTTGACGCCGATCCCGAGCGCCAGCGTCACGGCGACGAGAAGGGTGAACCCCGGTCGTCGAACCGCGTTTCGCGACGCGAGACGAAGGTCGCTCCACAGAAGGTCGAGAGCCATCGATGGTTGGACGGACGCCCGGACGCGCGGTTGGTGAAGCACGCGCGCGCGATGGGGCGTGTCGTCCCGAATTCGCCGTAGGGGACCCGTAGGGGACGATCCGTCAGAGGGATGTGTAGGGGACGACCTTGGTCGTCCCGAGCCAGGGCTAGCCCGGCGGCCAGCCGAGACTGCGACCGCCGATGAGGTGCAGATGGATGTGGAACACCGTCTGACCTGCATCTCGGTTGGTGTTGAAGACGGTCCGGTAGCCACCAGCTGAGATGCCGCGCTCCACCGCGATGGCCGCCGCGCGCCGGACCATTTCACCGACCAGTGCGTCGTGGTCGGTCGAAAGATCGTTGAGCGTCGAGATGTGCTGCTTCGGAACGACCAGCACGTGGGTCGCGGCCTGAGGGTTGACGTCGTTGAACGCCATCAGACGATCGTCTTCGTAGACGATTGATGCCGGAATGTCGCGACTGACGATCTTGCAGAAGAGGCAATCAGTCATTGGTCGCTGCTCCTGGTGATCTGCGTCATGGCTGATGGCTGATGGCTGATGGTCATCGATAAATGGAGCGAGTCAGCCGCCATCGACCATAGCCATTAGCCATTAGCCATTAGCCATTAGCCATCAGCCATGACAGAGAGTCTGTCAGGCGCGCGTCGCGATCGCGGTCCGCGCGATCCCCTGCAGGTCTCTTCGCACTCCGGTCAACGCAAGCTCCGGCGTGCCGGCGAACAAGGTCTCGATCTCGACGTCCTGGCCCAGTCCGAATTCGACGATCAGAAAGCCGCCCCGGCGTAACCGGCTCGGCGCTTCGTCCACCAGCCGCGTCAGCAGCGTCATGCCATCGGCGCCGCCGAACAGCGCCACCGCCGGCTCGTGGTCGCGTACTTCGGGCTGCAAGGCCGGCCGGGCGCGGTCGAGCACGTAGGGCGGGTTAGCCAGAATCGCATCGAATGTGCCGTCGATGCCTTCGAGCAGGTCGCCGTGCCGGAAGGCGATCCGATCGGCTACGCCGTGGCGTTCGGCGTTCCGACGTGCCACCGCCAGCGCCTGCGCCGAGATATCCGTGGCCACCAGGGTCGCCGCGGGCCGCTCGTGCGCGATCGCGACCGCGACACAACCGCAGCCGGTGCAGACGTCAGCGATCTTCAACGCCGCCTGCTGCAGCGGAAACAGCTCGAGAATCGCCTCGACGATGAGCTCGGTCGATGGTCGTGGGATCAGCACCGCCGGATTGACTTCGAGATCGAGACCCCAGAATTCGCGGTGACCGACGATGTAGGCGAGCGGCTCGCGGGTGACGCGGCGGGCGATCAGTGTGTCGTAGTGAGGCGCGAAGCCGTCTGGCGCCGCGCTGTTCGCGTCGGTGTAGAACCGCTCGGTGCTCCAGCCGAGGACGTGCTGGGCCAGCAGTCTCGCATCGAGGTCCGACTCGACCGGCGAGACCCCGGCTGCCCGCAACTGCAAGCGGGCCGCACCAACGCGCGCGTGGATCGTCATGAGACCGCCGTCGCGTCCTTCAGCTTCTCGGACTGATAGTGCGTGATCACGTTGTCGAGCACCTCCTCGAGGTCGCCGTTCAACACTTCGGTGAGGCGATGCGAGGTGAAGTGAACGCGATGATCGGTCACCCGGTTGTCCTTGAAGTGGTAGGTACGAATTTTTTCGGAACGCTCGCCGGTGCCGACCTGATTGCGCCGGTCCTTGGCGATCGCTTCCTGCTGCTTGCTCAGCTCGATGTCATACAGCCGCGACCGCAGTACTTTCATCGCCTTCGCTTTGTTCTTGATCTGCGACTTTTCGTCCTGCTGCGACACCACCACGCCGGTCGGCAGGTGGGTGATGCGCACAGCCGAATAGGTCGTGTTGACGCTCTGGCCACCCGGTCCGCTCGAACAGAATGTGTCGATGCGCAGATCCTTGTCGTTGATCTGGACGTCGACTTCCTCCGCTTCGGGCAGCACCGCGACGGTGACGGTCGAGGTGTGGACGCGCCCGGCCGCTTCGGTTGCCGGCACGCGCTGCACGCGATGTACACCGCTCTCGTATTTGAGCTTGCTGTAGGCGCCGCGACCTTCGATCATCGCGATCACTTCCTTGAGTCCACCGACGCCGGTGTCGCTGCTCGACATCACGTCGATGCGCCACTTGTGGCGCTCGGCGTACATGCTGTACATCCGGAACAGTTCGGCGGCGAACAGCGCCGCTTCGTCACCGCCCGTGCCGGCACGGATCTCGAGCATCACGTTCTTGTCGTCGTTGGGATCCTTCGGGATGAGCAGGACCTTCAGGTCGGCGACGAGCGCATCGCGCCTGGCCAGCAACGACTTCAGTTCTTCCCGCGCGAGGTCGCGCATGTCGGCATCGCCGCCGGCCATCAGCTCTTCGGTCTGCGCGACGTCGTGGGCCACTACCTTGTATTCGCGGTAGCGCTCGACCAGCGTCTCGATTTCCGACAGCGCTTTGGCGTGCTTCCGGTACGCCGACGCATCGCTCTGCACTTCGCTCGTGCCGAGCAGGTGGGTCAGATCCTCGTAGCGCTGTTCTTCCGCGTCCAGTTTGTCGAACATAGGTCTTCGCTGTTACCCGCCCGAGACCGGCGGCAGAAACGCCACCTCGTCACCGTCGGCGATCAGATGATCCATCCGCGCGTAGTCGGCGTTGACCGCGCTCGAAATCGATCGTTCGTACCGGGCCAGCTCCGGGAAGTCGGTTGCCAGCTGGCGCCAGACATCACCGATCGTCGCGCCGGCCACGGCCTCGCGCGTCAGTTCCGATGCGCCGGCGATGTCGCGCAACCGGGCGAACAGCCGTACGGTCACACGCACGCGATTCGCTCCGCTTCCGCCCGTGCACGCTCATCGTCTGGATCGGCGGTCGCGCCTTCGATCCAGACGTCACCGCCCTCGAAGAACTCGCGCTTCCAGATCGGGACGATCTGCTTGATGCGTTCGATGGCGTAACGGCACGCCGCGTACGCATCGCCGCGATGCGGCGATCGCACGACGATCGCGACGCTCGCCTCGCCGACGTCGAGCCGGCCGATGCGATGGTGCAGCGCCAGTCGAGCGCCCGGCCAGTGTTCCGTGATTTCGCTCAGAATTCGCTGGAACGCCTTCAGCGCCAGCGGCTCGTAGGCTTCGTACTCTAAATATCGGACGCTCCGGCCAAGGTTGTGGTTGCGCACCAGGCCCAGGAACGAGACCACCGCGCCGTCACGCCCGGAGTCGGCGTCGCTCGCGTCCAGCGACGCCGCAATACCCTGCAGATCGAGCGGGTCACGGCCGATCGCCAGGAGGGGATTCACCTCCTCAGTATACCGCCCCAAAAATGATCGAGGGGACCGCGACCGTGGCCGATCGCGGGCGCATGAGCAATCGCGCCGGCGACGTAGCGCTGGGCCTGCTCGGCGGCGATCGGCAGCGTTCTACCAAGAGCGAGTCCCGCGGCCACTGCGGACGCGAACGTGCAGCCGGTCCCGTGCGTCCGGTCCGAGTCGACGCGCGCTGTCCGGTATTCGCAGAACGCGTGTCCGTCGAACAGCAGATCGACGACCTCGCGCGCCACATCGTCGTTGCCCGCTGTAGTGTCCGGCTTCAGCCGGACCGTCGTCCGCGCATCGTCGTTGGCCGCTGCAGTGTCCGGCATTAGCCGGACCCTCGCCCGCGCCGAATCCGGAATCGGCAACCGCTTCCCGATCGCATGGCCGCCGGTAATGATCACGGCGGCGGCGCCCATCCGGAGAATTCGCTGTGCCGCTTCGTGGGCGTCTTCGATCGAACGAATGCGAATGCCGCTCAGGACTTCGGCCTCCGGGACGTTCGGGGTCACCACGCGAGCCTGCGGAATCAGCTCTGCACACAGCGCACGGATACCATCTTCGTCAAGCAGACGCTCGCCGCTGGTCGAGACCAGTACCGGATCGAGTACCACGAGCGGGAGTTCCAGCTCCTTGATCGCGGCGGCCACCGCTTCGACAATCGCCGCGGTCGCGAGCATGCCGATCTTCGTCGCATGAATGGCGATGTCGCCGGCGATAGCTTCCACCTGGGCCGTCACCAGATCTGCGGACAGCGGCTGCATGGCCTGGATGCCGAGCGTGTTCTGAGCCGTAATCGCCGTGATCGCACTGGTGCCGTAGACGCCGAACGCCGCGAAGGTTTTCAGGTCGGCCTGAATGCCGGCGCCGCCACTCGAGTCGCTCCCCGCAATTGTCAGCGCTGTGCGCATACGTTAAGATCCGCGTCCATGCATTCCACGTTGCTCGCCACAATGACTGCCCGGGCGGATTCGCGCTATCGAATTGCCGAGCAGGCCGGTGCGGTCCTGTTCGTCACGATTCTGACAGCAATTGCCGCGCAAATCAGCGCGCCGCTGCCGTTCACGACTATTCCGTTCACGTTCCAGCCGATGGTCGTGCTGGTCGGTGCCGCCGCGCTTGGTTCGCGTCTCGGGATGGCGAGCCAGATCCTGTATCTCGCGCTGGGTATCGCCGGACTTCCGGTCTTCGCGGCGTCGCCGGTGCTGCCGCCGGGCGCGGCGCGACTCCTCGGTCCGAGCGGCGGCTATCTGATGGCCTATCCGTTTGCCGCATTCGTCGCCGGCTGGCTCGGCGAGCGTGGCTTCGACCGTCGCTATTTCACCGCGGTTGCCGCGATGGTCGCCGGCCTCGTGGTCGTGTTCGCGGGTGGCGTGTCGTGGCTTGCTCTTGCGGTGCAACCGGCGGGCGGATTCTCGGGTGCGCTCGCCACCGGTTTTGTGCCCTTTATTGTTCCGGATTTGCTCAAGCTGCTGGTCGCCGCCGCGGCGATGCCCGGCCTGTGGTGGATTACGGGGACACGCGGCCGTTAGGCGTCCGTCCGAACGACAGCAGGTAGACAAACGGCGGGAAGTCTTCCCGCTTGATCAGCTCGAGGCCGGCAGAGTGCGCGGCGGCGATGACCACGTTCGGATCCACGCGCAGATCCGTCGCCGGCCCGGGGCCACCGCCGCCCGGCAGGTAATCGACGATCCCGAGACGGCCCGCCGGTTTGAGCGATCGCGCGACGTTTGCGAGCAGCGTCACCACCAGTGAGTGATCCGCAGGATCGTCCATTTCGCGGTAGGCGTCCGAAATAATCACGGCGTCCAGGCCCGGGGGCAGCCGCGGATCGCTTGCCGTTCCGAGCACCGGCCGCACGTTCAGCAGGTTCTCGTTCTGCATCCGCCGGCTGATGGCTTCGATCATCTGTGGCTGGATGTCCTCGGCGTAGACCATCCCGTTCGGGCCAACCCGCCGCGCCAGCTGCAGCGTAAACCATCCTCCCGCGGCGCCGAGATCGGCGACCACCGATCCATCGGCAATGCCGAGCGCATCCATGATCTGATCCGGCTTCTGCCACTGGTCGCGATCCGGCGCTTCGAGCAGTCCGAGATCCTGCGCCGCGAACAGGCGTCCTTTCGGCTTGGAACGAGACTGACCAGGCACGCCGTCCGGGTCGGACACGCCTGCTCGACCGATCACGACGAAGGTCGAAAGCAGAAGAGTCACGATGACGGTTACTACCCTACGCACTCGACCCGCCGGATTTGTCCGAGCCACCCGTTTCACCTGACCCGCCCGACCCAACGATGCCGCCTCGAGTCATGGCGTCCACCGAAAGAATGGCATCAACTTTTTTCTCGTCGAGTAATCCCCGCTCGAGGACGATGGCGCGGATCGTCTTGCCGCTCTTCACCGACTCCTTCGCCACTTCCGCAGTGGCCGCGTAACCGATGTATGGGCTGAGCGCGGTCGCGGCGGCGGTGCTGCGTTCGAGCAGTTCGCGCGCGCGGTCCCGGTTCGCGACGACGCCGTCGACAGTCAGCAGACGAAAGACCTTGAGTGCCTCGCGCAGGATCGTCGACGCGTGCAACGCGTTCCACGCGATCACCGGCATCATGACGTTCAACTCGAGCTGTCCGGCTTCGCAGGCGATCGCGATCGTCGCATCGCAGCCCATCACCTGAAAACAGACCTGATTGACCATCTCGGGCACCGACGGATTCACCTTGCCCGGCATGATCGACGATCCCGGCTGGACCGCGGGCAGCGAGATTTCGGAGAGACCGGCGCGTGGTCCCATGCTGAGCAGACGTAAATCGTTCGCGACCTTGCCCACCTCCACCGCAAGCCGCCGCATCGCGCCGGAATAGGCGAGCACGTCGCCCATACTTTGCGTAACGCGGAACAGATTCTGCGCCGGCATCAGCCGAAGTGACGTGTAGCGCGCGAGATGCTGCACGACCAGGCGCCGGTAATCATCGCCGGCGTTCAGGCCGGTGCCGACCGCGGTGGCGCCGATGTTCAGCTCGTGCAGGCGCTCGGCGGCGCTGGCGACGTCTTCCGCACCGCTGCGAACGCATTCGGCGTAGCCGCCGAATTCCTGTCCGATGGTGATCGGCACCGCGTCCTGCAGATGGGTGCGCCCCGTTTTCATCACGTCGGCAAACTCGTCTGCCTTGCGCGCCAGGCTGTCTGCCAGCGTCCGCGACGCGGCCACCAGCGGCGCCGCCCCGAGCAGCAGCGCCAGCCGCGTCGCCGTCGGGTAGACGTCGTTGGTCGACTGGCCCATGTTGACGTGGTCGTTGGGGTGGACGCGCCGGTAAGTGCCGCGCGGCTCGCCGAGCAATTCGCCGGCGCGATTGGCGAGCACCTCGTTGGCGTTCATGTTGTGCGAAGTGCCCGCGCCCGCCTGATACACATCCACGACGAACTGATCGCGCAACGCACCGCCGAGGATCTCATCAGCCGCATTGCGAATCGCGCCGGCCACCTCTTCGTCCAGGCGTCGCAGACCGAGATTCGCTTCCGCTGCGGCTTTCTTGACGAGGATGGTTGCGGTGACGAGATCGGCAGGTGCGCGCAGGCCGCTGATCGGAAAGTTCTGGACCGCTCGCAACGTCTGAACGCCGTAATAAGCGTCCGCGGGAACCTCGAGCTCGCCGAGAGGATCGCGCTCGATCCGAAAGCCGTCAGCCATCATTCTTAGCCATTAGCCATCGACCCTAGCCATTAGCCATCAGCCATCAGCCATTCTATACTCGCGACATGTTGGCTTCCTTCTTTGACAGCGTACTTGCGCTCATCACCCGAACCTCGACCGATTTACCGCCGGACGTGCGCGCCGCGATGAAACACGCGCTGGTCGCGGAGCCGGAAGGCACGCGTTCGTCGCAGGCGCTGACGATCATCGCGCAGAACATCGATCTCGCGGTCGACAACGAAGGCGCCATCTGCCAGGACACCGGCATGCCGACCTTCGAGGTCAAGACTCCGGTCGGCGCCAACCAGATCTGGATGCGGCAGCAGATCCGCGAGGCGGTTGCCGAAGCGACCCGGCGCGGCAAGCTGCGTCCCAATTCCGTCGACTCGATCACCGGGAAGAACTCCGGCGACAACCTTGGACCGGGCACGCCGATCATCCACTTCGATCAGTGGGAGAAAAACGCCATCGAGATCAAGCTGATCCTGAAGGGCGGCGGTTGTGAGAACACCAACGCGCAGTACGCATTGCCGGTCGAGTTGCCGCATCTCGGACGCGCCGATCGCACTCTCGACGGCGTGCGCAAGTGCATCCTGCATGCGGTCTGGAACGCGCAGGGCAAGGGTTGTGCGCCGGGGGCCGTTGGCGTCTGCATCGGCGGCGACCGCACCTCCGGCTATACCGGCGCCAAGGAGCAGCTGTTTCGCACGCTCGACGACATCAACCCGGATGCGCGTCTCGCCGAACTGGAAGCCTCGATCATGGGCACGGTCAACGATCTCGACATCGGGACGATGGGGTTTGGCGGCAAAGTGACGCTGATCGGCTGCAAGATCGGCGCATTGAACCGTCTGCCGGCGAGCTTCTTCGTGTCGGTCGCGTACGACTGCTGGGCATTCCGCCGCCTCGGCGTCGAGCTCGATGCATCGAGCGGCGCGATCGAGCAATGGCTCTATCGCGATCCGTCGAATCCGATCATTCCCATGCTCGATCAATCGGGATTCCAGCGAACCGGCAGGGAAGTTGCGCTGCGGGCCCCGCTCAGCGACGCGGACGTCCGCGCCCTGAAGGTCGGCGACGTCGTGATGATCTCCGGCCGGATGTTCACCGGCCGTGATGCGGTCCACTCTTATTTGATGAAGCACGAGCCGCCGGTCGATCTCCACGGCTCGGTCCTCTATCACTGCGGTCCGGTCGTTGCGAAAGAGGGCGACGGCTGGCGCGTGACTGCCGCCGGCCCGACCACCAGCATCCGCGAGGAGCCGTATCAGGGCGAGATCATCAAACGCTACGGCGTGCGTGTCGTCATCGGCAAGGGCGGCATGGGCGCGAAGACGCTTGCCGCACTGAAGGAACAGGGCGCGGTCTACCTGAACGCCATCGGCGGAGCCGCGCAGTTCTACGCGCGATCGATCAAGAAGGTGGACGGCGTGTCGCTCATCGATTTCGGCACGCCCGAAGCGATGTGGCACCTCGAGGTCGAGGATTTTCCCGCCATTGTCACCATGGATGCGCATGGGAACAGCCTGCACAAGGACATCGAACAGGAATCGGGTCACCAGCTCGAGACCATCGGCGGCTAGAGAAGTCCAAGGGCAGCGTAGGGCCCGGCCTTGGCCGGCCCGACTCCACGTCGTTGCGATACCCGCATCATGCTGGCGCATTCACGTCGTGAGCGACGAACATGCCGATCGGGATCGACGCTGCCGTGCCGATGGTATCGTCGCCGGCCTCGGCTTCCCGCCGGGAAGTCGGCCTTCGCTCGGTACTCTTACGAAGGCACAGCGACTATCGGCTGGCTTGAGCATGGGCTGGTCGCGCATGCATCGACAAGGCTGCTTCGAGGTTCGGGATCACGCGGAACGGAGTCGCTGCGAATGGCTCGCTGCGCCCGACTTCTGCTTCGCGGCGCGTCGGCACGCTCAGACCTCGGCCGACGACGACACCATCGCCTCGGCGGCTGAATCCTAGCGTCAGGCGTTGCGGGTTGCGGCCGCGGTCCTTCGGACCTCGCGCTCATGGGCGCAGACGGCAAACGTGTTCGCCGGCGAACCGGGGCACGCCGCTGGTGATTCACCACTGACGCTCGCATCAGCCGAGTGCTGACCTGATTGTTGGCTGTCGCTCGGATGATCCGAAGCGGCGTGCTCATCGGCAGCACATGCGCTGGGGGACGCGTTTGCAGCGCGAGCCGTCCGCAGGACTGCGGCCGCGACCCGCGACGCCTGACGCGGAGCGTTTCAGGCCGGCCAAGGCTGGCCCGATGTCTCCGCGCGTCGCTATCAACGCTTGACGGCGAAGTCCTTCAAAGGCGGCCGGCCGTATCCATGCTCCATCGCGGCGACATCGAGATCTGTTGTCTCGATATCCGAGATCGACAGCAGCGGAAACGGCGACAGTTCGGGCAGGTCGGCGGTTTTCAGATAACCGCCGCACGAAGAGCACAGCTCGAGACGCCGATCGGTGCGCTCGCGGTTCGGCGCCGTCGTCACGAAAGCCTCACCGCTCTCGGCGCAGTAGATGCACGCGTAGGTGCGCAGCTCCCACGCACTCGAGCAGAACGAGCAGCGCAGCGTGCGATGTCCGCCGACCACTTCGCCGATCGCCGGCCACGATCCGCACGCCGGACAGTAACCGCGCTGCCAGTCGTTGAGCGCCGCGTCGAGAGCGCCCGCTACTTCTCCGCCGAGCAGCATCCGTTGCAGCAGATACGCGAAGGGGCTGACGGCGAGCTCGGCGATGAGCCACACGAGGTCAGGCGACAGCCCACGGTGTTCTGCGCCGGTGCGAATCGCCGTCTGATCGCGGCTCAGCGAGGCCGTCAGCAATGAACCGGCCTCGATGGCACCGGCGTCGATAGAGGTGCGGATGTGCGCGGCTGCCTCACCGGCGCCGCCGGACTCGAGTGCGTCGCACAAGCCGAGCAGGGTCGGACGCATTGCTGGCGCAGGGAGAGGAATCGGCTCGCCGGCAAACGCCGGAACGCCGCGGGCGAGTTTGGCCGCCAGATATTTCGGCGGCAGCGACAGCCTCGGTATCCGGCCGTTTTCGAGCACAACCGTCAGGTCGGAAATCAAACCAAGCAGCGCTTGCTGGAGCACCAGGGCAGGCTCGAGATCGGGCCGGGCCAAACGGACCGCCGCCCATCGCCGTTCCGCCGAAACCAGCAGATTTGGCCGGGAAATCGCGGGAATCGTTACATACGGCATGGGCTGCGCTGCAGTATATCAACCGTGTTCTTGCTATAATGTCCTCATGATTAACGTTTCAGAAACGGCGGCGTCGAAAATCAACGAGCTGCTGTCGGAAGAGAACAAAGCCGGCAGCGGGCTGCGCGTATTCGTCCAGGGCGGCGGCTGCTCGGGATTCCAGTACGGGCTCATGATCGAGGAAAACGGTCAGGGCGCCATGGACCAGGTCTACGAGTCGCACGGCGTGAAGTTGTTCGTCGATCCGATCAGCATCCGCTATCTCACCGGCGCCGAAGTCGACTTTGTCGACACCGTCACCGGCGGCGGATTCACGATCAAGAATCCGCAGGCGACCTCGACCTGCGGCTGCGGCTCGTCATTCTCCGTCGATTAGCTGGTGATCGGTGATCGGTGAGTTGGTGATCACCGTCGCCAATTCACCCACTCACTGACCGCCACTTTCGACATGGATCGACCACTTCCCGATCTCGACGCCCTGCGCCCCGTCGGCGGCAAGCGTTCCAGCAAACGCGATCGCATCCTCGCGGTATTCCTGCGCCAGCAAGGCCACGTCAGCGCCGACGATCTGTTCGATCAGGTCCGCGGCGAAGCGGCCGGGATCGGGCGCGCCACGGTCTATCGCACACTCCAGTGGATGGTCGGAGCCGGCATCGCGCGAAAAGTGGACTTCGGCGAGGGCCGCTCGCGCTTCGAGCCAGCGTATCGCCACCCGCGCCACTTTCATCTGGTCTGCACCACCTGTCACTCCTCGTCTGAATTCCTCAGCTCCGACGTCGAGTCGCTGATGGAAGAGATCGCGGCCGCGCGCCAGTTCGCGCCGAATCATTCGGTGGTGCAGATCTACGGCACCTGCGAAGAGTGCCGCACCGGCAAGAAAGTGCCGAGCCTCGACGGTCCGACCACTGAGCTGGTGTTCGCGCGCGACGCGCTCCGCATGGCGATTGCGACGGAACGAAGCGGATTGGATTTCTATACCCGCGCCGCTACCCAGACCAAGGATCCGCGCGGACGCTCGGTGTTCCAGAAACTGGCGCTCGAAGAGGGCGAACACCTCGGCACCTTGCAGGCACGCTACGAGCAGCTGCTGGCCAGCGATCCGGAACTCGAGTCGCGCCCGACTTTTCTTTTTTTCAAGGGCGCCGCCAGCGGACTGTTCGCGGACGGCGCCAAACAGCTGCGCGAGGGCGTCAACGACCTCGAAGCCCTGCTCATCGGCATTCGCTGTGAGCGCGGCTCCCATCGCTTCTTCAAACGCTACGGCGAGCGCTTCGAGGATTCAGAGGGCAAGCAAATCTTCCTCGACTTCGCAGACGAGGAACGCGCCCATCTCGATCTGCTGCTGCGCGAATATCGCGCCCTTCGGAAGCGTCAGGGCGCGCCGGACAAACGCTCCGGCCATGCGCCGCGGCCCAAACGCGGTGCGGCAACGCGATCGGCTTCCCGGCGCACGGCCCGCTCGGGCCGATGATCGATCTCCACACGCACACCACCGCATCCGACGGACGCTGTACGCCGGCTGAACTGGTCGCTCGCGCCGCAGCCGCCGGGGTCACCGTGCTCAGCGTCACCGATCACGACACGGTGGCGGGATGCGCGGACGCATCGACGGCGGCACGAGCCGCCGGCCTGTCGCTCGTCCCCGGCATCGAAGTGACAGCGGTCCTCGACGATGGGGACGTCCACGTTCTCGGATATTTCTTCGACACGGAGTCGCCGCTGCTGGCGGCGTTCCTCGCCGAACAGCGTCAGCGGCGCATCGATCGCGTCCGCCGGATGATCGATCGCCTGGCCTCGTCCGGCATCCGCCTGGACGCGGATGCGATCCTCGCGCCGGGAATCGACGATCCAACGAGGTCGGTGGGCCGGCCCTGGATCGCAAGGGCGCTGGTCGCCGCCGGACACGTGAGGAACACCAACGAAGCGTTCGACCGGTGGCTCTCGAAAGGTCGTCCTGCGTTCGTGCCTCGCGCCGCGGCGGCGCCGGCCGAAGTGATTGCGCGGCTTCACCAGGCCGGCGGGATCGCCTCGATGGCGCACCCCGCGCTCATGGGCCTCGACGACCGGATTCCCGAGTTCGCTGCGGCCGGTCTCGACGCGATCGAGGTCTATCACAGCAAGCATGACGAGAAGGCGGTCGCGCATTACCGGGCGCTGGCCGAGCGTCTCGATCTGGCGATGTCAGGCGGCTCCGACTTTCACGCCGACGACATGCACGGCGGACTCGGACCGGGCAGCGTCGCTCTGCCGACGCAGGCGTTCGATGGGCTGCAGCGCCGCGCGGCGCTCCTGCGCTCGCAGGCGGCCGGCCCCGCTCACGACCGGCGATGAAGGTGGCATAATTCGGCCTTGGCTCAAGCACTGCTCACTTCGGTCTTCATCGGGCTGACCGGCCTCGTCGCCACAGCCGTCCTCGGACTGCGCGGCACCGACGTCGCCCGTCACATCTCCTTCGGCATTTTCTCGACGCTGATCATCCTGCTCGCCCACTCGATGATGATGTTCTATCTCATCGGCAAGGGAAAAGCCGTCAAGGACGCGATGGCCGAGCACAACGTCACCGGCGACTACTACCGGCGAATCGCGGCTGCACGGGTGCCCGTATTCTCGGTCGGTACGTTCGCGATGGGCGCTACCATCGGCGCCGCACTCCTGGGTGTCTTCGTGGACACCAACGTGCTGCCGCCGATCGTTCACGCGATGTTCGCGTACGGCGCGATCGCCTGTAACCTCGCCGCCGTGAAGATCGAGATCTCGGTAATCGCCGAATCCAGTCGCGTCGTCAACGAGGTCAATCAACAAATTCAGTCGTGATGCCGCCGGTGCTCGAGTTCGCCGGCATCTCGAAGGACTACCACGGTCTGCGTCCGCTCAGGATCGAGCGGCTGGCGGTTGCGGCCGGCGAGCAGATCGCGATGCTCGGATTCGATCAGGTGTCGGCCGAGGTGTTCGTCAACCTCGCGACCGGCGCCACCTTGCCCGATGCTGGCGAGGTGATGGTGTTCGGCCGCTCGACGGCTGCGATCGCCGACAGCGCCGACTGGCTCGCCACCGTGGATCGCTTCGGCATCGTCAGCGAACGTGCGGTGCTGCTCGACCAGCTCACCCCCATCCAGAATCTCGCAATGCCGTTTACCCTCGCCGTCGAGCCGCCGGCCGACGAGGTGCGGGTCCGAGCCGAAGCGCTGGCGGCCGAAGTCGGTCTGCCGGCCGATTCGTGGTCGCGTCCGGTCGCGGACCTCGAGTCCGGAGGGCAGATGCGCGTACGGTTAGGCCGCGCGCTTGCGCTCGATCCTGCCATCCTGCTGCTGGAACATGCGAGCGCCGCGCTGAACCGGTCAGAAGCGGCCGGTTTCGCCGCCGATATCCGCGCGATTGCAGCACGACGGAACCTCGCGGTGGTGGTGGTGACCGCCGACGAGACGTTCGCGTCGGCAGCCGCGGGGAAGGTGCTGACGCTGGAGCCGGCTACCGGCCGGCTCCGCCGCGGCCGCGGCTCCCGTTGGTTCTGACAACCGCTCCAGCCGGCGGCCCTTACGCACACGCGCGAAGGCGGCTATGATGTGACCGCGAAAAGGAGATCGCTTATGACACTCAAGAAGCAGCTCGTGCTGCCGATCGTCGTGATGCTTGCCGGATTCGGAGGCTTCGCCAGCGCGCAGAGCATGATGAAAGCCAAGAAAGTGCGCGTGTTCTTCATCGAGCCAAAAAATGGCGCGAGCGTCGCCAGCCCGGTGCACATGAAGTTCGGCTCGGAAGGGATCCAGATTTCGCCGGTCCCTGCCGGTGAGGTCAAGGAGACGCGTCCCGGTGTCGCCCACTATCACGTCGGGATCGATCAGGACTGCCTGCCGCCTGGCAAGACCATCGTCAAGGGGACGCCGTCCTGGGTGCACTTCGGCGACGGCAAGGACGTGTTCGACAGTCAGCTGACGCCGGGCAAGCACAAGCTTGCGCTTCAGCTCGGCGACGATCTGCACAACACGATCGCCGGCGCGTGCGCGACCATTACTGTCACAGTCAAATAGGGCGCACTTCGCTTTTCGTGTACACACGCGTATGAGTTTTCGCCGCTCGTCACCGCTGAGCTTGAGCGCTCGGCGGTAAATTCGCGGATTTCCAACCACAGTCTGGTGGAACGGGAATTGATTCCGATTCCTTGGGCGCTCTCGGCGCCCAAGGAGACTTCGGATGGCGACCGGAACGATCAAGCGACTTGTACGCGACAGAGGATTCGGATTCATCCGGGACGAAGCCGGCCAGGAATGGTTCTTCCATCGCAGCTCGGTGGCCGGAAGCTTCGACCAGTTGAACGAAGGCGAGCGGGTGAGTTTCGACGAGGAACCGTCGGCGAAAGGCCCGCGCGCCGGCAACGTTCGCAGCGAAGGCTGAAGCACTGAACGCACCCAGGCTGATTCTTTTCGACATCGACGGTACTCTTGTACTCACCGGAGGCGCCGGAGGACGCGCAATGACGCACGCCTTCGAAGAGCTCTTCGGTGCTGCCGACGCCATGCAGTCGCAGTCCATGGCGGGCAGGACCGACGCATGGATCCTGTCGGATGCCGCCACCGCCCACGGCATTCCCGCCGACCACTCAAACCTGACCCGTTTCCCCGAGGTCTATTTCCGTCATCTCCATCGCGAACTCAATCAGGCCGCGCCGCCGGGAAAACGAAACGGCATCATGCCCGGCGTGCGCGAGTTGCTGGACGCGCTCGCGAAGCGCGACGATGCCTATCTCGCCCTGTTGACGGGAAACTACGAAACCTCGGCGCAGATGAAGCTCGAGCGCTTCGATCTCTGGCGTTACTTCAAGTGCGGTGCGTTCGGCGACAACGCGCCCGATCGGAATGGTCTGCTGCCGCGCGCGCTCGCGCGCGTTCGCACCCGCGACGGTTTGGAGATCGCTGCGGCGCATGCCATCGTCATCGGAGATACACCGCTCGACGTCGCCTGCGCACAAGCATCGGGCGCGCGCTCGATCGGCGTCGCAACCGGTGGGCACACCGTGGACGAACTGCGCGCCGCCGGCGCGGACGTCGTCTTCGAGGATCTCAGCGACACGAACGAGGTGATTGCGGCGTTGGGAATCGGATGACGTTGCGCGAGCTTTTTCGGGTCCCGTGAGGCGGGCCTGAAAGGCCCCGCGAAGCAAGGTGGCGGAAGCGCCTGGGAGTCGAACCCAGCCTCCTCGCGTGAGCGAGGAGCGACCGATTTTGAAGACCGGGAGGGCCACCGGGCCCCGTTCACTTCCGTGTCTTCGATTGTAGTGGGAGGAAGCGGCGGGGTCAGACGGTGATCTCGATCTGACCCCGCAACGGATTTCAGCCTTCGATCAAGCGAACATCACCCGCGCGCGGACCTTTCTGTGAGTCTTCTGGGGTGAATTCGACCCTCTGGCCTTCGCGCAACAACTCAAACACCGCCCCGCGTACTGAGCTGCGGTGGAAGAAGTGTTCGATGCCGCCTTCGTCTCGGATGAATCCGAAACCTTTGTCGATTAGCAGTCGCGCGATAGTCCCGGTTGGCATAACAAGCCCTCCGTTCCGAACCCCCAGGGATATCCCAAGGGAAGTCAGCCGGTTACGAGCCTGCGAAAGTCACAAGCCATCGGGACACGATGCCGGCCGAACCTGTCCAGCCTTTGATGAGCTGGTCCAAAACGCGGCCAGTCTAGGCAGTTCACGACCCGAAGTCAAGGTAAGAGTGTTCTTTAGCGCAGTTTTCAGGAAAATACCTGCCAGGTCTCTTCCTCTTCGCCATCCTCTTCGTCGTCATCGTCCGACTCGTCGTCCTCGTCGAAGTCGTCATCGTCCTCAACATCGTCGTCCGGGTCGTCGTCATCTGCACGAATCATGAGGCGGGCTCGGTTGCCGGCTTCGGTTTCGGAGGCGCCGGCGGCGGGTAGGTCGTCCAGAAGTGACGTCCACAAGTATTGCAGACCCAGAACTGGTCGGGCGTCCACGGCTGGCCTGGTCCCGGATCGCGCATTTCCATGGCCGCGCCGCAGCGCATGCAGCGGATGTGGATATCGACGTCGCTCATGGCCGCGATTCTATAACATTGAGCCGATGATCCCCGCGCTCGTGCTTGCGGCGGGCCGCTCGTCGCGGATGGGTCGTGCCAAGGCCAGTCTCCCGCTCGACGGCGGCGACACCTTCCTGACCCGCATCGTCCGCACCTTCCTCGAGGCCAACGTCGACGACGTCGTGGTGGTGCTTGGGCACGATGCCGATGCAATTGCCGCCACGTTTTCTACGGCAAATCTGCCGGCCCGCATTGCACTGAACGCCAACTACGACCGTGGGCAGGTGTCGTCGCTGGTCGCGGGGCTCAACCTCGTCGATCGTCCTGGCGTCATCGCCGTTCTGGTCACACTGGTGGATGTTCCGCTGGTATCGGCGGCAACCGTCCGCGCCGTCGTCGATCACTATCGGCGCACTCGAGCGCCGATCGTCCGTCCCACTTCAGGCACGCGTCACGGCCATCCGCTGATGATCGATCGATCGCTGTTTGGAGAATTGCGCGCGGCGGATCCCGATTCGGGAGCGAAGCCGATCGTGCGGGCGCACGCCTCACCGCTCGGCGATCTGGCGATCACCGACGAAGGTGCGTTTCGAGACATCGATACGGCTGAGGAGTATGCGAGCGCGATCAGCGATCTGTCGAGCGGCGGTGGGGATGGTCGTGCGCGACGTGAATCTCCTCCTTGATCACGCAGAACCTCTCGTCCTCGCTTTTGGGCTGCCGTCGCATCTCGAGATCGGCATAGCGATTCGCGATCAGCCAGGTCCCGACGATGGCGGACACTTCGCGTACCGTGCCCGGGACAAAGCCGTCCAGCCGGACACCGTCGAGTTCGCTCGCTGCCGGTTTTTCCCTGATTCGAACTTTCACTTCCACACTTGACCCCGTCCGCGTGCCCGATGGCACCCAAATTGGACGGTTCAGCGGAAAGAGCAATCGCGGTACCACGGTCTCAGCTGAGCCGTAGAATTGTCGACTTTCCGTTACGTGGATCGTCTATAACTTCGACGGCTGGCAAACACCTAACAGGAGAGACGACAAATGGCGAATTCCTTCGTGCACTCGGAGCTCAACACGACCGACGTCGGCAAGGCCAAGGATTTCTACAGCAAGCTCTTCGACTGGAAGCTTGAAGACACACCGGCGGGACCGATGACCTACACGATGATCAAAACCGGCGACAAGACCGTCGGCGGGATTCAGAAGGTGCCGCAGCCAGGTATGCCCTCGGCCTGGTTGACCTACGTGCAAGTTGATGACATCAAGGCCTCGACCGCGAAAGCCAAGTCGCTCGGCGGTAACGTCATGCTCGACGTCACCGAAGTGATGGGATCCGGCTGGATCAGCGTCGTCATCGATCCGACGGGTGCGGCGATCGGGATGTGGAAACCGAAGGCGTAAATCGTCCGGCGCCGATCGTGCGCAAGGCGTAGTACGCCATGAACCCGATCGGTCCGAACATGAAGGTCAGCAGCAGGCAGGGGACGACGAGCAGATGCGGGATGCCGTGTCGGCTCGCGTCCCGCACTTCCCATGTGCCGACGAAGAGGTCGAAGGCCAGGTAGTGAATCCAGCCAGCCAGCAGCAGCCAGCGATTCGAGAAGAGCATTGCCACCGCCGGCAGCGAGGAAAATCCGCCGCGCGCCTCGCCATACCGGCTGACCAATAGCAGCAGGTAGAGTACCGACAGAGTCAGCGGCATCACCACTCCGGCTGTCGTCGTTGCCCAGCGTTTCCGCGGCGCGATGACGAGAAGGAGCCATCCCGCCATCGCGAACAGGTTGCTCGTCGAGAAGATCGCTTCGGCGCTCATAGCGCCACCACCGTATCTCGAATCGGACGGCCCTTCAGGCTGTCGTCCTGACTGCGCCGCGCCAGGATGGCGATTGCTGTTGTACAGAACCAGGCCGCGAGCGCAGCCATCGTGACGCCATCCGGCGCCGTCAGTGGCACCGCACGCATTGCCTCCCACAGCAGGATGCCGAACAGCGACGCATAGCTCGCCGAAACGACGACTACCAACGAGCGATCGCCGGCTCGCGGTCGGCGTCGGCGCGCCAGCCAAAGAGCGAGAGGAATCGCCTGCATGCCGTGCAGTCCCAGGAAATGCGCCACACGGATGTCGCCGTGAAGCGTGCTCCAGCCGGTCCCCGGCAATCCCGGTCCGCCGTCGGGACCGCCGACCGTGTGCGAGCCCGACGTGGTGACATGTTCGCCCGCGCGCATCGATCCAAGTTGTTCGTGCGACGGCACCGTCATCAGACCTCCGGTGGCCGAGCCTGCCACCGTGATCAACAGACCCAGTCGAATCGCCCAGCCGAGGGCCTCGTCGGCGAATCGCTGACGGAAGGCAGCGACCGTCAGCAGAATCGCCGCAATCCACGCGATCAGGATCGCGATCCCCATGATCGCGAAGAGCGAGCTGTCGAGCGTCGTTGCGACGTTGAAATGACTGGTGAGGCCTCGCGCTGCCTGCGCATCGATAATCCCTACTTCAATGAACAACACGAGAGCAGTGGTCCAACCGACGATCGCCTTCAGCCGCGGCCAGTCGCCGAGCAAGGTGAAGATCCAGGCGAACGTCAGCGCGTAAATGGCGGAAGAGATCGCGAATTTTGCCGGCTTCAGCCAGGTCGGCGCACCCAGTACTTCGCCCGGAACCGCCGCCACGCTGACGAGCGACAGGACGAATGCAGTCAGCATGATGACGCCGATCGCCGTGAGGGGACGGCTGGCGATCCAGAGTCGAATCGTTTGAGCTTTCAGTGCCTTCATCTGTTCCTCCGCCTGGCGTCGATGTTGTCAGCGTCAACATAAACTACATCCACATGTAGACGATGTCAACATGTCGCGTTAAGATAGGTGAAATGGCGCGATCGACCGGGAAGAAACCCCGCGGCACCTACCACCACGGCGACCTGGAGCGGGCGCTGCTGGAGGCGGCTGCGCGCACCATTCAGGCCGGCGGCGTGCGCGGGCTGACGCTGCGTGGCGTCGGCGCGGCGGTCGGCGTGTCGAGGACCGCGCTCTACCGTCATTTCGAAGACAAGAGCGCGTTGCTCGCCCGCGTCGCCCTCGAAGGGTTCCGCCGCTTCCACGCGGCGCTCGAGGAGGGCATCGCGAAGGCCGGACGATCGAAGAGCGGCAAGGCGCACGGCGACGTCATCGCGGAAATGGGCCTCGCCTACGTCCGCTTCGCAGCCGGGAACCCGAGTTACTACGACGTCATGTTCGGCGAGTGTCTGGACGACTGGGAACGCTATCCCGACCTCCAGGAGGAGGCATCCGCCACGTTCACGTTGCTGGTCGAGACCGTGGCGTCGGAACAGGCTCGCGGACGTTTCGGCCCAGGAAACCCGGTGGAGCTGGCCGAGATCATCTGGTCGATCAGCCACGGCATGGTGACCCTGTCGGCGGGCAAACATCTCAATCAGACCGACGCCACTATCGAGGATCTGATCGTGATGAGCAGCCGCATGCTCAGCGGCGCGTTCAAGGTCTAGGGGGACGCATGCCGGCTGACGTCTTTGCGATCGCGCCGCCCATCGATCCGATGCTGGCCAAGCTGGCGACGGAGCTTCCGTCTGGCGACGGACTGCTCTACGAGCCGAAGTGGGACGGTTTCCGCGCCATCGTGTTTCGCGGCGGCGACCAGCTGTTGATGCAGAGTCGCGATCTGAAACCGCTCGACCGTTACTTTCCCGAGCTGCACGATGCGCTGATCGCGGGGCTGCCGGACGGATCGGTGCTCGACGGCGAGATCGTGATCGCCAGCGCGCGAGGTCTCGACTTCGATGCGTTGCAGATGCGGCTCCATCCGGCGGCGTCGCGGGTCGCCAAGCTTGCGCAACAAACGCCGTCCTCGTACGTCGCCTTCGACCTGCTCGCCGCGGACGGCCAGGATCTGCGCGCGCTGCCCCAGCACGAACGTCGCGCCCGCCTCGAGCGACTGCTGGCGCAGACCCGGCCGCCGATCCATCTCACGCCGCTGACTGCCGACCCGCGTCAGGCGGCCGAGTGGCTGTCGCAGTTCGAAGGCGCCGGCTTGGATGGCGTAATGGTCAAGCCGGCGAACGGCATCTACCAGCCCGGCAAGCGGGCGATGGTCAAGGTCAAGCACGCCCGCACCGCCGACTGTGTCGTCGCCGGTTTCCGCTGGCACAAGGCGGGTAAGGGCGAGCTGGTCGGCTCGCTGCTGCTCGGACTGTTCGACCGAACGGGCAGACTCCAGCACGTCGGCGTCACTTCGTCCTTCACGATGGCGACGCGGCGGGAGCTGGTGACGGATCTGGCGCCGCTGCGCGAGCGTGCGCTCGACGGTCATCCGTGGCGGGAATGGGCCGACGCGGAGTCCACGGAAGAGCCGTCGCGAATGCCGGGCGGTCAGAGCCGCTGGAGCGCCGGCAAGGACCTGTCGTGGGAGCCGCTGCGGATTGAACGCGTCTGCGAGGTCAAGTACGACCACATGCAGGGCGAGCGCTTTCGTCACGCTGCGGTCTTCCAGCGCTGGCGTCCGGACAAGCCGCCCGAACAGTGCGGCTACGATCAGCTCGAGGTCACGACTCCTTACGAGCTCGCGAAGGTCTTCGGTGCGGCCGGACGGGATCGCTGATCGCGTCGGCCGCGGGATGACGCCGCGTCGGTCCAGTCCATTCTTCCGCCATGTCCTGGTTCGGGTCGAGCGTTTCCTGCGCCGGTCGAAGCGCCTCCGGGACGTTCTGCAGGTTCAGACGGACGCGCGTCCAGGTGCGATGGCGTCCGCGTAACGCGTCCACCAGCACGTCGGCCGGCTGAAGGTGCGCGGCCGCGTCAGGGTGACGCGCCTGCCATCGTTCGAAGCCGGCGAGCGCGTCTGCCTTGTCGCGCGCGCGTCCGATTTCGAGGAGCGGGTGGATCGACTTCCGGCGCCGTGACGGCGCCACTCGCGGCGCTTCGCCCGCCTGCTTGCGGTAGTGCGGCGGCCATGGTGCGTCGCCTTGTCCTTCACGTTCCTGGCGCGCCGACAGTTCGAGCAGCCGCTCCAGCGATCCCGCATTCGCGTCCATCCCCGAGTGCCGGTCGCCCACGCTCGCGAACCGCGCCGGCATTGTCGCGAGGGTGAAATCCGCCGGATTGCACTCGTCTACCTCGTCCCATGTCAACGGCGCCGACACGCGCGCGTCCGGTGTCGGTCTGACTGAGTAAGCGCCCGCGACCGTGCGGTCCTTGGCGTTCTGGTTGTAGTCGAGGAAGACGCCGTGACGCTCTTCCTTCCACCACTTGCTCGTCGCGATCTGTGGAGCACGCCGTTCGACGTCGCGCGCCAGGGCCAGGGCGGCGCGGCGTACCTGATCGAATGTCCAGCGCCGCTCGATACGCACGTAGACGTGAATGCCTCTCGATCCCGACGTCTTCGGCCATCCGACCAGCCCGACGTCGGCGAGCGCGGCGCGGACGACCCCTGCCACTTCGCGAATCTGCGTCCACTCGACGCCGGGCACGGGGTCGAGATCGACGCGCAGCTCGTCAGGGTGATCGAGATCGTCGGCGCGCACCGGGTGCGGGTGAAGTTCGAGACACGCGAGGTTCGCCATCCAGATGAACGTCGCCGGGTCGCGAGGGACCACTTCTTCAGCCGTGCGGCCTGATGGAAACGCGAGCGTGACCACCTCGATCCAGTCGGGCCGGGACTGCGGGGCGCGTTTCTGAAAAAAGAATTCGCCGCCCGTGCCGTTCGGATAGCGAACCAGCACGTTGGGGCGGTGACCAGCTGCCTGCATCGCACCCTGCGATACCGCGACGTAGTAGCGCGCCAGATCCAGCTTGGTGTAGCCGGCTTGCGGAAAGAGCACCTTGGTCGGATTGGAGATGGCGATGTCCCGTCCGGCGACGGTAATCGTCTCGTGCTCCACGTTCAATGCGTCAACCCGTAGATCAGATAGTTCACGCCGAGCTTGTAGGCTTCGTTGGTATCGTCGAACGGACGAAATCCCCGTCCTGACCACTCCCAGTACTGTGAGATGTCCGTGTTGTAGTTGATGGCTATCAACAGCCGCTTGGTGGGATCGTTGTCCTCGTAGACGCCGCGAAAGACCGCCTTTCCGCTGGTGTAGGCCTGCGGGAAGTTGTCGAGGGACTTAACTTCGAAGAACGAATGAAACACCGGGTCGGCCGGATCCATCTCGAAGAACTTCGCGGTCGGGAAGATGCGCTTCACATCGTTCGCGAACGGCTCCCAGCCGCCGCCGGAAATACCGCGCCAGCCTTCGACCTTGAAATCGTCGACGATCAGGAAGCCGCCCTTCTGAAGGTAGGTGCGCAGCCCCACCGTCTCGGCCTCGGTCAACGTCCACCACCCGACCTCGATGATGTAAGCGATCGGATACCTGAACAGCTCGGGGTCATCGAGCGTGAGCACGTTGATATCGTCGGCGTGCCCGTTGACGAAGGAGATTTCGTTGACGATCTTCATGAGGTTGCGCTCGGCCAGTGGATACCCGTGGACCCACGAGGGCCGTCCGCCTGCCCAGTTGTTGCCGCGCGCGCCGGTGTACCTCACGCGGACGAAGGTGAACTGGCCGTCATACGAAATATTGCGGACGCTCTCGTCCCAGCCGTAGAAAAACTGGCGTTGCGCCGCGGCTGCGGCGGCCAGGCCGAACAGTACCGCCAGCGTCAGCAGCGCCGTGCGGCGACGATTGGAGGTTGGCACCCACTTCATCGACCGAGCCCGTAGGCCCAGGATAACAGAGACGGGCATAAGCTATTCTGCGAGTTGCATGGCCAAGTGGACGACAGCAGACATTCCTTCGCTTGCTGGAACGCGTTCGGTCGTCACGGGCGCCAATAGCGGCATCGGCTGGTATACGGCGCTCGAGCTGGCACGCGCAGGCAGCGAGGTGATCCTCGCGGCGCGAAGCGAGACCAAGGGGCAGGATGCCGTCGAGCGGATCCTGCGCGACGTTCCGGACGCTCGCGTGCGTCCGGCGATTCTGGATCTGGCCAGCCTCGCGTCCGTCCGTAGCTTCGCTGCCCTCGTAGATCGGGAACCGCGTCTCGATCTCCTCGTCAACAACGCCGGCGTGATGCTGGTCCCGACCCGTCAAACCACGGCGGACGGTTTCGAGCTGCAGTTCGGCACCAATTTTCTCGGACCGTTCGCGTTGACGGCGCTGCTGATGCC
>DASXGC010000461.1:0-5838 GCA_036489235.1 Vicinamibacterales bacterium | reverse complement strand
AGCGTGGCGATGTCGTCGAGCATCGCCTTGCGGCGATCGCCGAAGCCCGGCGCCTTCACCGCGGCGGCGTGCAGCGTCCCGCGCAGCTTGTTGACGACCAGCGTCGCCAGGGCTTCGCCTTCGATATCCTCGGCGATGATCAGCAACGGCTGTCCAAGGCGCGCGACCTGCTCGAGAACCGGAAGCAGATCTTTCATCGAACTAATCTTCTTCTCGTGGATGAGGATGACCGGATTCTCCAGCACGACCTCCATCCGTTCGGGATCGGTGACGAAGTACGGCGACAGGTAGCCGCGATCGAACTGCATGCCCTCGACCACATCGAGCGAGGTCTCCATGCTTTTGGCTTCTTCGACGGTGATCACGCCGTCCTTGCCGACCTTGTCCATCGCATCCGCGATGATCTTGCCGATGGTCTCGTCGTTGTTCGCGGAGATGGTGCCGACCTGCGCCACCATGTTGCCGCTGACCGGCTTCGACATCCGCTTGATCTCGCCAGTCAGCGCCTCGACCGCCTTCTCGATGCCGCGCTTGATGTCCATCGGGTTGGCGCCGGCGACAACGTTCTTGGCGCCTTCGCGGTAGATCGCCTGGGCCAGCACGGTGGCGGTGGTGGTGCCGTCACCGGCGGTGTCGGATGTCTTGCTGGCGACTTCCCGAACCATCTGCGCGCCCATGTTCTCGAGCGGATCCTTCAGCTCGATCTCTTTCGCAACCGTGACGCCGTCCTTGGTGATGGTCGGCGATCCAAACTTCTTGTCGATCACGACGTTGCGGCCCTTGGGACCAAGGGTCACCTTGACCGCGTCGGCCAACTGGTTGATGCCGCGCAAGACCGCCTGACGCGAATGCTCGCCGTAGATAATCTGCTTTGCCATGTAATTTCTCTCCTACTTCGCGTTCTTCGCGACGATCGCGCCTTCGATGACGCCGAGGACTTCGTCCTCTTTCATGATCAGGTAGTCGTTGCCGTCGAACTTGATCTCCTGCCCCGAGTACTTGCCGAACAGGATGACGTCTCCCGCTTTCACGTCCGGCGTCTGCCGCGTGCCATCGTCCTTGACCTTGCCGTTGCCGGCGGCGATGACGGTGCCCTGCTGCGGCTTTTCCTTGGCGCTGTCCGGGATGATGATGCCGCCGACCTGCTGCTCACCCTCCTCGATGCGCTTGACGATGAGACGGTCGTGAAGTGGTCTGACATTCATGGTTTCAACTCCGGATTGACTGGCGTGACAGGTGACTTACGGGATCAATAAATACGACTGCGCGCGCAATTCCCGGCTCAGCCTGGCGTGGCGCAACCGCCACGGCTCGAATCGCCGGGCGATGGCGGCGAACAACTGCGCTTTCGCAGGCGACCGTTCGTGTGCGGCCGCGCGAGTGAAGAAACTGGCGCCGAGCTGTCCATACCAGCGCACGTTGTATCGGGGACGCATCTGGTCCTCGAAAAACCCCGCCAACAGAAGGCACTGGGCGCCGGCGGTCTCCATCATCGGCGCGTCGGTGAGCAACGCCGTGTTGGTGACGAAGTGGTCGAAGATGTCGCCGAGGCTGCCCGGCGCCGGAACGTCGACGGCCGGCTGGGTGGAGACTTGCGCGTAGTGCGCCAGCAAGCTGGCGTTGTAAAGCAGTTCGCGGCGGTCGACGGTCGGGTCGCATAGTTCCTCCAGCTGTCCGGCGAAAAACTCCAGCGTCTGGTGGTGATCGATCGCGAGCAGCTCCCGGAAGGGCCGCATGACACTCCAACGTGGAGGCCTTGATGAGGGGCTGAAGCGGAGGGCGGAAAATACCGCGGAAGGCTGCAGGAGCTCACGAAAGCGAGACTTCTCGACTCTACTCCAGTCGATGCGTCCTCACAAATCGGCCACGCATATTGATCGACAGCCGGTCTGTGCTCAATTGCACACCAGCTTCACGCCCGCGCCCGCCTCGCGACGCGGGCATTACGCCAGGCGATCGAACAGCTCGCGCGTCACTCCCTCGGTCATCAGCAGGCGCGGCAGGTCCACGGTGAACACGCAGCCGATGCCAGGCAGAGAACGCGCGTAGATTCGCCCCTGGTTGGCTTCCACCGCCCAGCGGCTGAAGGAGAGACCCAGTCCCAGGCCGGTCCGATTGGCGCCGCGTTGTTCAAACGGCTGAAACAGATCGTCCAGGTCTCCGGCCGGCAGACCGCCACACCGATCCTCGATTTCGATGAGCACGCGCTCGGCGCTGGCGCGAACGCGAAGCGTGACGGTCGTGCCAGGATGGGTGAACTTGAAGGCGTTTTGCAGCAGGTTCATCACGACCGCGCTCACCACCTGGCGGTCCACCTCAATCGCCAGACTCTCGTCAACCAGCGGCGCCTCGAGAACCACTCCTGCGGCGTCTGCCGCCTGAGTGGCGGTCGCGGTCAGATCCGCGATCACCCTGGCAACCAGAACGACCCCGCGATGCCGCGCGCTCTGCGTGGTCCGCACGTCCTCGAGCGATCGTTCAATCAGATCGCGCGCACCGAGCAGACTGCGAGCGAGCACCTTTCCGGTGCTACCAGCGATCCCGACGTTGCCGGTTTTCAGGACCTCGAACGCGACGATCGAGGTCTGGATCAGGTTGCGCAGTTCGTGGCTGAAGTAGCCATGGCGTTCGTTCTCGCGGACCGCGCTGCTTTCGATCGTGGTCTGAATCCGCTGACGGCCAAACTCGGTCACCGCACTCGCAATCGCATCATCGAGGCAGGCGTTCAGCAGACGGAAATCGTCTGCTGCGATCGGCGCGTCGAGTTCGCCGGCCAGTTCGGTGATCGACTGACACACGTCGCCGTAGTCATGCACGACTTGCGAGACCGTGAAGCCCTGTTCCAACAAGTCGTGGCCGTGCAGAATCGCGGTCCTGCCGATATCGGGGCCATCCGACAGTCCGGCCCGCAGCGCCTCGACCAGTTGGTCGAGGAACACCGGCACGCCGTGATCGATCTCCGTGGCCGTCGGCGGTGGAATCGATCGAATCGCGACCTTCGCGCGGCATCGGCGGATGATCTCTTCGCGATTCAGAGAGACGAATTCAAACAACATAGGGGAATTTCCGGGAAACATCAGCCTAACGTCCTGCGGCGGCCACTGCTGTCTCGTTCTGCACACCCCGCATCAGGACAATCCAGCCCGTCGGAAAAGGAAAGCGATTTTCCGGCTCGCGCTGCTGTACTGTTTTGCACACGACGGTCGCCCGGATCGCCATAACCTGCTCCAATGAGCGTCATCGGTTGGTTGGAGCGCCAGGGATTGCGCGCTCCTCGCGCTTCGCCAGCACCAGTTCTCAGCCAGGCGCCGCCGGCGCGCGCTGTGTCAGGGCAATACCGGCCGCTGTATAAATACCTGCAGGAACGTTACGCGGACCGGATCGTGATGACCTTCTCGGAAGTGGAAGACGTGCTTGGCATCAAGCTACCAGACGAGGCACGTCGTGACGAGGCCTGGTGGAACCGGCCGGTGAGTGGCATTCGTGCGTCGAATCACGCCGATGCGTGGATATTCGCGAGTCGGTTAGCGACCCCCAATGTGCCGGCGCAGATCGTCGTGTTCGAACGCCTGCCGTAAGACGAGGATTAAGCGCGCTCGGCGACGCTTTTGAGGCCAGCGGAAAAAGCATCGATGTCGGGCTGCCTGTCGCCGAGCGACTTCAAGATGAGAGGTGCGAGGGGACCAGTCATCGACAGCGCCATCCGAAAGTCGGTGCGACCATCCCGACGCGACACGGTAAGCGTTCGTGTTCCCACAAACAATCCGAGAGGGAGGCCGCCGGTCCACACCATGCGGGCGCCCGGTTCGTAGTCCGTCAATTTCAGCGAGAGCCGACGGACTGCCCCATTCCCCAATCGAACCCTGACCTTAATCCGCTCGTTGAGCGCGAACCTTCCGTCCACGCTGAGGATCTCGGGATTCCATTCGGCGTACCCTGCTCCATCCGTGAGGATGGCCCACACGACGTCAGGGGACGCATCGATCGTCGCTTCAGTGAGGTAGTGACTTGAAGCCATCGGTCGTGTTCGGGCCGGCAGTTGAGTGCGCTTCGGGCGACCGTCTAGGCAGGCCGGCGGTATTTCGAATCGTCTTTGATGGCCGACGCCGCGGCCGGCCGGCGGATGACGACGTCCTGGCCGTCCGCCATGCCGACGCAGACCTCCCACGGACCAACGGCCTTGCCGTTGAACTTCACCGGAATCATCTTTTCGGCGTCCACGCCCATCCAGTCCGAGAGCAACTCATTGGTGCCACCGAAGGTGACCCACTTCACTCCCGCCGGCATTCGGATGTGCGGCGCAGCGACCACCGGCTGATTCGACGAGCGCCCCGGCACATCCGGATAGAAATAAAAGCCGGGCATATCCATCGGCCACTTATCCGGACGGCCATGCGCAAAGCGCGGCGCCGACTGATACGCGAGCACATACCCGTCGGGCCGTTGGAAATGACCGTAGGGATTGGTGCGTGAGTCTTCCGGCGTGACATCGCCGCCAAGGCGCTTCGCCACGGCTTCAAGATCGGCAAGCGAGTCCACGCCGAGCATCAGGCCGGTCCAGTAGTCGCCGTTGTATTCGTTGTCGACAGACAGCACGTCGTAGCGATAGTTCGGCCGCGTGTCCTTGAGGTGGCCGTGCGCGTCGACGGAGCACTGAATCTCGATGAACGCATCCTTGCCGTGCGGGCCGTTGCCGAGCGGCACCATGTGGCAGGAGATGTCGCGGACCCACTCGCCGGTCCAGAAACTGAGGCCGGTCTCCTTACGTAAGCGCGCCGCCGACTCGAAGGCGTTGCGCGCTCCCAGCGAGAAGTGATTGATGTGGATGTTCATCGTGATGTCCTGCCGCTGCTCGTCACAGCTCCGGCGTCAATCCGTAAACTTCGAGACCGGGACGGCATCCGATGCCGCCGGCCGGCGAATGACGATGTCGTCGCGGCCTTCGGCGCCGACCGAGACCGCCCAGACCCCGAGCGATTTTCCGTTGAACTTCAGCGGCAGCATGTCCACGTACTGCATGCCGCCCAGCCAGTCCGCGAGCTGCTGCGCGGTGCCGCCGACCTCGACCCACCTGATGCCGGTCGGACGCACCTGATTCGGGATCGGATGCGTCGGCTGACCGCTCGAGTGCCGCGTCCGGTCCGGATAGTAGTAGATGTTCGGCAGTCCCTGCATCCACACCGTGCGTTTGGTCACCGGCGTGGACGCCATCGGCAGGATGTAGCCGTTGGCGCGCTGGAAGTGCGCGGCCGGATCCGGATCGTCGGCTCTGTTGACCGTGCTCTTCCAGTGTCTGGCGAAGGCCTCGAGCTCTTCCATCGTGTCCACGCCGAGGCACAGTCCGTTGAAGTGATCACCGGTTTCGGTGATGTCGAGCAGCCATTGCCGTCGCTCGTTCATCTGCCTCAACGAGAAAATGTCGATGATGCCGGAGATCTCGATGAAGTTGCCGGGAGGTCCGAGCGGCACGATGTTGACCGACGATTCGCGCAGCCACTCGCCGGTCCAGTAGCCGAGGCCGGTTTCCTTGGCGATCGTGTCCGCCGACCGGAAAATGTGCGGCGACGCCAGGCTGATGTGATCGATATGCAGCGGCATGATGTGCGTCCTCTGCTACAAGCCGGTCGCCGATGGCCGCCGGATCACGACTTCGCCGGCGTCCGTGCTGACGCCGATGGCGTACAGGCCGGCCGACTTGCCGTTGAACTTGATCCGGAGATCGTCGGGATTCTGTCCCAGCCACTCCTGCATCTTTGCCTTGGTGCCGCCCATCTCGAGCCAGGCGACGCCGCCCGGTTCGACCAGCCCTGGCGCGTTGACGATCGGCTGGCCGCTCGG
>DASXGC010000440.1:0-1795 GCA_036489235.1 Vicinamibacterales bacterium | reverse complement strand
AACGCCCCGAGAGCGTAGACCACCATCTTGCGGATGCCCTTGTCAGAAGATTCGTAGAGCGGCTGCAGGGTCGAGACGACTGCCGGATCACCGGAGGAGCCGAGTGCCCAGATCACGTCGACCCGGGTTTCGCTGTCTGCGGAGTCGAGTGTCTTGGTTAGTTCGCTGACCGCTTCCGCCGGCAGCGGCGGATCGAGACGGCCGAGCGCAAGTGCGAGATACTGACGGACTTTGGGGTTGTCGTCCTTCGCTGCGACAAAGGCCTTGACCAGTTCCGGACCCAGCGTGCGGTCCGCCCGGACCTTGGGATCGGCCATCCGCCGCGACAACTCGTAAGCCGCGGGCCACCGCCGGTCGGAACTGCCGTTCCGTACTTCAGACAGGTAGTCCTGCGGTTTGCGGTCATCCGCCAGAAGTGCTCGAAAACCCACGTATACGATGACCGTGATCGCGACAACGGCCAGCGGAATCAGGAAAAATTGAACGGCTAACGAGGGCGCCGCAGCTAGTGGGTTTCGAGTCGCGTCATCGCGCTCGACAAGTTTGTCCATGTGAGACGAGGCGGAGGCTCAGCGGACTCGGAGACACCCGAGTCGGCTAAGTTTTACTACGACAGACGTTTGTGGTCAAGCGATGCGTGGACGCTGCCTTGCAGCGCGGAGTCGGACGGCGGACGCCGGCATCAGCACGAGGCCGATGCCGGACGCGCGGTAGCGAGCTTAGCTGGCACTGCCGACGGGCTCAGCAGCAGGAGCGTCCGACGTCACCGGTTTCAGGAACGGCATCAGCTTGCGCAAGCGCGCACCCACCTGTTCGATCAGGTGATTGCGATCGGCCTCCCGCAGCTTGTGGAAGTTCGTCCGTCCAGCTTCGTTTTCGGCAATCCAAGCCTTCGCGTAGGTGCCATCCTGAATCTCGGTCAGCATCTTCTTCATCTCGCGCCGGGTCGCGTCGGTGACGATGCGCGGACCGCCGGTGTAGTCACCGTTTTCCGCGGTATCGCTGACCGAGTACCGCATGTAGTTGAGGCCGCCCTGATAAATCAGGTCCACGATCAACTTCAGCTCGTGCAGGCACTCGAAGTAGGCGATCTCGGGTTGATAGCCGGCCTCGACCAGCGTATCGAAACCCGCCTTGATTAAGGCGCTGACGCCGCCGCAGAGTACCGCCTGCTCGCCGAACAGATCGGTTTCCGTCTCCTCGGTAAAGGTCGTCTCGATGACGCCCGCTCGCATGACGCCGATGCCCTTGGCGTAGGACAGCGTCAGCGCGCGCGCCTGACCGGTCGCGTCCTGTTCGATTGCAAACAGCGCGGGCGTCCCGGCGCCTTCGACGTACAGCTCGCGGACGCGGTGTCCCGGTGACTTCGGCGCGACCATCGACACGTCCACGTCTTTCCGGGCCTTGATCGCGCCGAAGCGGATATTGAAGCCGTGCGCGAACATCAGCATGTCGCCCGGCTTGAGGTTCGGCTCGATCTCGTCGCGATACACACGCGCCTGCGACGTATCGGGAATCAGGATCATCACCACGTCGGCCCATTTCGCGACTTCGCCAACTTCGCCGACAGAGAGGCCAGCCGCCTGCGCCTTGGCGCGCGACCGGCTCGCTGCCGGCAATCCAACGCGCACATCGACGCCGCTGTCCTTCAGGTTCAACGCGTGCGCGTGGCCCTGCGATCCATATCCGATAATCGCGACCTTGCGCCCCTGAATCAACGCCAGGTCCGCCGAATCGTCGTAATACATCGTCGCCATCTCGCTCTACCTCACAAAAACTGACTCTGGTTGGGTTC
>DASXGC010000435.1:0-16411 GCA_036489235.1 Vicinamibacterales bacterium | reverse complement strand
CGCGATGCGCGAGATCGGCCTCGACGTGCCGCAGAGCGGCGTGGCGCGGTCGGTGAGCGAGGCCATCGAGCTCGGCAAGACGCTCGGCTTCCCGCTGGTGATCCGGCCGTCGTTCACGATGGGCGGCATCGGCGGCGGCATCGCCTACAACGTTGACGAGCTCCACGATCTGGCCGAACGCGGCATCGAGCTGAGCCCGGTGCACGAAATCCTGATCGAGGAATCGGTCATCGGCTGGAAGGAATTCGAGCTCGAGGTGATGCGCGACTGCGCCGACAACTTCGTCGTCATCTGCTCGATCGAGAACATCGACCCGATGGGCGTCCACACCGGCGACAGCATCACCGTCGCGCCGATTCTGACGCTGAGCGACAAGGAATATCAGCGGATGCGCGACGCGGCGAGGAAGATTATCCGCCGGGTCGGCGTCGAGACCGGCGGCTCGAACATCCAGTTCGCGGTCAACCCGGCCAATGGCCGGATGACGGTGATCGAGATGAACCCGCGCGTGTCGCGTTCGTCGGCGCTCGCGTCCAAGGCGACCGGCTTTCCGATCGCGAAGATCGCCGCCAAGCTCGCGCTCGGGTATCACCTCGACGAAATCAAGAACGACATCACCCGGCTCACGCCGGCGTCGTTCGAACCGACCATCGACTACGTCGTCGTCAAGATTCCGCGCTGGAATTTCGAGAAGTTCCCGCAGGCCGATCGGACGCTGACCACGCAGATGAAGTCGGTGGGCGAGGCGATGGCCATCGGCCGCACCTTCAAGGAAGCGTTCATGAAGGGCGTGCGGTCGCTCGAGCTCGGACGCAGCGGGCTGATGTTCGCCTCGTCCAGCGTAGACGACGAGGACGATGCGACGCTGCGCAAGCGGCTGGCGATCCCAACCGATCGCCGGATGTGGGACCTGTTCCGGGCGATCGGCCGCGGCTGGACCGCCGAGCAGATCCACGACGTCACCAAAATCGACCCGTGGTTCCTCCGTCAGTTCTTCGAGATCGCGGCGATGCGCGAGTCGGCAGCCGCCAAAGGCCTGGCTGGAATCGACGCCGGCGAGATGCGGCGCCTGAAACGTGCCGGGTTCGGCGATCAGGAACTCGCGCTGGCGGTGAACGATAAGGAGTCGGCGGTCCGCGAGAAGCGGATCGGCCAGGGGCTGAAGCCGGTCTACAAACGCGTCGATACCTGCGCGGCGGAATTCGAATCGTTCACGCCCTACATGTACAGCGCCTACGAGCCGAGCTGCGAGTCGAACCCCAACAGCCGCAACAAGGTCGTGATTCTCGGCAGCGGCCCGAACCGGATCGGGCAGGGCATCGAGTTCGACTACTGCTGCTGTCATGCCGCCTTCGCCCTGAAAGAGGAAGGGCTCGAGACGATCATGATCAACTGCAACCCGGAAACGGTGTCGACCGATTACGACACCGCGGACCGGTTGTATTTCCAGCCGCTCACGTTCGAGGACGTGATGGCCGTGATCGAGACCGAACGGTCGGGCGGCGGCGAGGTGTCGTGTCTCGTGCAGTTCGGTGGGCAGACGCCGCTGAAGCTGGCGCTCGCACTGCAGGAGGCCGGCGTCAGGATTCTCGGCACCTCGCCGGACTCGATCGACCTGGCCGAGGACCGCAAGCGCTTTGCCGCGCTGCTCGAAGAATTGAAGATTACCCAGCCCGCAAGCGGCACCGCGACCTCGCGTCAGGAAGCTCGCGATGCCGCCGCTAAAATCGGTTTTCCGGTCGTCGTCCGTCCATCCTACGTACTCGGTGGACGTGGCATGGCGATCGTCTACGATGTGACCTCGCTCGATCGCTACATGACCCACGCCGTGGACGCGTCGCCCGAGCATCCGGTGCTGGTCGACAAGTTCCTCGAGGACGCCTTCGAATTCGACGTCGACGCGATCGCCGACGCCACCGGCGCCGTCGTGATTGGCGGCATCATGGAGCATATCGAAGAGGCCGGCATCCACTCGGGCGACAGTTCGTGTGTAGTGCCGCCGTTCATCTGTCCGGAACGGCATCTCGCCACGATTCGCGACTACACGCGTCGTACGGCGAGAGCTCTGAAGGTCGTCGGGTTGATGAATGTCCAGTACGCGATCAAAGACGATGTCGTGTACGTGCTCGAGGTAAATCCGCGGGCATCTCGGACGGTGCCCTACCTGTCCAAAGCGGCCGGCGTCTCGCTTGCGAAGATGGCCGCCAAGGTGATGGCGGGTCGGACCCTCGCTGAGCTCGGACTGACCGAGGACATTCAGGTGTCCGGCGTGTTCGTGAAGAGCCCGGTGTTTCCGTTCGTGCGATTCCCCGGTGTCGACACTATTCTCGGACCCGAGATGAAGTCCACCGGCGAGGTGATGGGTGGGTCGTCGAATTTCGGGGTGGCGTTTGCCAAGGCGCAGCTGGCGGTCGGGCAGCGGCTGCCGGAGCGCGGCACCGCCTTCGTCAGCGTCAACAACGACGACAAGGCCAACCTCCTGCCGATCGCGCGAAACCTGATCGAGCTTGGGTTCCACCTGATCGCGACGCGTGGAACAGCGGCGTACCTGCGCGCCTACGGTCTCGAGGTGGACGTCATCTACAAGGTGAACGAAGGCCGGCCGAACATCGCCGACTCGATCGTGAACCGGAATATCGATCTCATCATCAACACGCCGCTCGGCCGCGAGTCGTTCTTCGACGACCGGACGGTCCGGCGCGCCGCGATGATGCACGAGGTTCCGTGCATCACGACGCTCACCGGCGCCCAGGCCGCTGTCAGCGCGATTCGTGCGCTTCGGCAGGAGGGCCTCGGCGTCCGTGCGCTGCAGGACTACTACGCAGGAATTGCCGCGAAGACGGTGTAGTCCGCGGCAGTTTCTTCGACACGGTCGCGGCTTCCTCACACACAGCCATGGATCGCGAAGCCACGAAGTCTCTTAGGCACGAGACTTTACCAAGGTTCGTGTGCTTCATGACCTTCGTGATCCCGCTATAAACGGCACGTCCCACGATTTGCAGCTGCTCAGTGGATGCGCGTGGCTGCCGCGATTCCGGCCACTGCCTTGCTCGCTGGGGCGGCCGCTGGCCTGCTTCTTCCTGATTTCCCTCGCCCCCTTCTGTTCGCGGCGTTGACTCTCGCCGGCGTCTTGTCAGTTGGGGCGTGGTCCTGCACCAAACCGCCCGTGGTCGTCATCGCCGCCGTGGGCGGGTTTTTCGCTGGAGGCATGCTCCTGTCTTCGACCTCCTGGGAACGGGCGTGGCGGCCGTCATTGCGCGTCGAATTCGAGCGGCTCGCGCGGGTGCGGCGCGCCCAGGCGGCGACGTCAGGCCGCCGACTCCCTGAAGACGATGAGGCGTTTGCGGTGGTGGAGGGAACCCTGCGCGGCGATGCGGCGGCGTCTGGCAGCGGGGTCTCCTTGAGCATCGATGTCGATACGCTCGTCGACCAGAATCGCGTGTTGAATGGTCGTGGCGGTCCGGGCTCGGCGAGCCGAAGCGCCGGAGGAGTTCTCCTGACCGTCGTCGGATCGCTGGCGACCGGGCAGATTGATGCCTGGCGTGGCGGTCGCCGTGTCCGCCTGCCGGCAGAATTGCGGCGGCCGTCGCGTTATCTCGACCCGGGCGTTCCCGACACCGAGCGGGCGCTGGCCAGGCGCGGCACGACGCTGGTGGGAACGGTGAAGAGCGGCGCGCTCGTCGAGCTTGTGGCCCGCGGCGGCGTCATCGACGAAGCCATGGCGAACGCCAGGGTCACGGCGCGTTCCGCGATTCGCGGCAGCGTTGGCCGATGGAGTCCCCAGGCCGCCGCTATCGTCGCTGCGATTGTGATCGGCGATCGCGCCGGTCTCGATCCGGACGTGCAGCGGCGTCTGCAGGAGGCGGGTACCTACCATGTGATCGCGATTTCCGGCGGCAACATCGCCATCCTGGCTGGTCTGTTGATCGGCGCCTTCAGGTTCGCCGGCAGGCTGGGTCGCGGCGCGATGGCTGCCTCGATCGTCGTGCTGCTTGGCTACGCCCAGTTCGTTGGCGGTGGCGCCTCCGTCAACCGCGCGACGCTGATGGCGGTCATGTACTTTGGCGCGCGGATCTTCGACCAGAAGAGCTCGCCGTTGAACCTGCTCGCGGTGGTCGCGGCGCTGCTGGTCGCCGGCGATCCGCTGTCGATTGCCGACCCGGCGTTTCTGCTGACGTGCGGCGCGACGCTCGCGATCCTGCTCGTGGTGCCATCGGTTGCGGCGCTCAATGCCCAACTCGAAGCCTTTGCCGAGAGACAACTGAGTGCGACGAGCCCGGCGGCCTCGAGACTGGTCGGCGGGGCGATACGGCAAAGCGCCTCGATGTTCGCCGCGTCAGTGGCCACAGAGGCGCTGCTGTTTCCGGTCGGCGCCGCGGTATTTTCCCGCGTCACATTCGCCGGCCTGGGGCTGAACTTTCTCGCGATTCCGTTGATGGCGGTTGCCCAGATTGCAGGCATGGCCGTCGTGCCAATCGCACTGGTGTCGGCGCGCGTCGCAGATTTCGTCGGTTGGATCGCCTACGTCGGCGCGACGGGACTGGTCGCTTCGGCCGATCTGGTGCGGTTTGCACCAATGTTGACGTACCGGATCGCGAAACCGCCATGGATCGCGATCGTCGTGTACTACGTCGCCGCCGCGGTGCTGTGGACGACGGCGGGCCACAACGGCCGCAGCCGGCGCAGTGTCGCGAGCGCCGCGGCGGTCCTGGCCGCGACCGCGGCGCTCTGGATCCTGATCGACCCGCGCACTCTGCTGCGCCGCGGAGACGGTCACCTCCATGTGACGTTTCTCGACGTGGGCCAGGGCGACTCGGCGTTCGTGGTGTTCCCGGAAGGCTCAACGCTGCTGGTGGACGCCGGGGGCCTCGGCTTTTCCTCGTCGTTCGACATCGGCGATCGGGTGGTCGCGCCGGTCATCCGGGACGCAGGGTTCCGCCGGCTCGATCGCCTCGCGCTCACACACGGCGATCCCGACCACGTCGGCGGAGCACTTTCGATTCTTCGCGAGTTCCGTCCGCGTCAGGTCTGGGAAGGGATCCCGGTGCCGCGGTCCGCGGCACTGACCACGCTGCGGACCACCACGGAATCTTCCGGTGAGCGCTGGGCCAACGTTTACGCCGGCGATCACGAATGGATCGATCAGGTCGAGGTCGTGGCACATCATCCGCCGCCGGCCGATTGGGAACGGCAGAAGGTACGAAATGACGATTCGCTGGTGATGGAGTTGCGCTGGCACGACCTCTCAGTGCTGTTGACCGGCGACGTCGGTGTCGCCGTGGAACGATCCCTTGCCGGGCGTCTTCCGGCATCGCCGCTGCGTGTGATCAAGGTCCCACACCACGGCAGCGCGACCTCGAGCTCGGCGGCATTCATCGAAGCGTTGCATCCGCAGGTCGCCATCGTCAGCGTCGGCAGGAGCAATCATTTCGGCCACCCGGTGCCGGCGGTGCTCGACCGCTACCGGGCCGTGGGCGCAGCGATCTTCAGAACCGACCAGGACGGGGCAGTGACACTTGAGAGCGACGGTCATTCAATCGAGATGAAGGCATTCAACGGCAGGCTGTTGACGGTATGGTCGCCCAGTCATCCTCACGAAGACACGAAGAACGCGAAGGTCACGAAATCATGACCGCTTTGCGAGTTGCCTCACCACTGTCAGAAGAATTGGAGCTACTCGTAGAGCAAACTATCGGCGCACTGCTGGCCGTGCACCGCGAACTGGGCGCCGGAATGAGTGAGCGCGTCTACGCCGCTGCTGCTCGATTCGAACTTGAAGCACGAACAATTCCTTTTGAATCCGAGAAGGTGATTCCGGTGCGCTATCGGGGTGCGTTTCTCTGCAATCATCGACTCGATCTGTTCGTGGACGCGAAGGTCGTCGTGGAGATCTTCGTGGCATTCGTGCCTTCGTGAGGAGGATGGCTACTGGCGGTCAACCCGTTCTTTCGCCAGTTCCCACTCAACCTCGAGGTCATCTATCGCCATGTCCGTCATCGCCTTACCCGAGGCTTCGATCGTCTGCTCCATCGACGTGAACCGGCGCGTGAACTTGTCGTTGGCTTTGCGCAGTGCGGTCTCAGGTTCGATCCCGAGCTGCCGCGACAGGTGGGCGATCGAAAAGAGCAGGTCGCCCATCTCGTCCTCTGCACGCGCCCGGTCCATGCCATCGGGGTGGTCAACGACCTCGCGCAGTTCGTCCACTTCCTCCTGAATCTTGTCCATCACCTGACTGACCTGCGACCAGTCGAAGCCCACGGAAGCAGCGCGGATGCCGATCTGATACGCACGCAGCAGGGCCGGAAGGGTCGGCGCGATCCCGCTCAACAACGTTTTGGCTTTCGCATCGCCACGTTCCCCGGCCTTGATCTCCTCCCAGCGGCTGCGCACCCGCTCGGCCGAGTCGATCGGCGGCTCGCCGTCGGCTCTCGCGAACACGTGGGGGTGCCGCCGAACGAGCTTGTCCGAGATGTCGGTCAACGAGTCGGCGATCGCGAACTGCCCGGCCTCGAACTCGATTTGGGCCAGGAGTACGGCTTCGAACACGAAGTCGCCGAGTTCCTCGCGCAGCGACCGGTGATCGCTCCTGTCGATCGCGTCGAGCACTTCGTAGGTCTCCTCGAGGACGAAGGGCTTCAGCGAGTCGATGGTCTGCTCGCGATCCCAGGGGCAGCCGCCGGGAGCCCGCAGCGTTGCAACGATGTCACACAGACGCGTAAACGCTTCGGCCGCGCGGCTCGACTCGGACATTTGGTAATCTTAAGATCAAATGTCCGAGCCGCTCCTGAGCTTCACTGGTTTCGTGCTGTCGCTGGCCAGCACGGCCGCGATTCATTTCGGCGATCTTCCCGACCCGGAATCCGGTCAGCCCGCCGCAGTGAACCTCGGCGGCGCCGCCCAAATGATCGAAATCCTCGCGCTCCTCGAAGAAAAAACGCGCGGCAACCTGACCGCCGAAGAGCGTCAAATTCTCGAGCAGGTGCTGTACGAGCTCCGCATGCGGTTTTTGAATGCGAGCGGCGGTGGCAGCAAGCTGATCATCGAGCCTTAGCGGCCATTAGCCATCAGCCATCAGCCATCAGCCATTAGCCATCAGCCATCAGCCATTAGCCATCAGCCATTAGCCATTAGTTAGCCATCAGCCATTTTGATGAGAGTCACCGTCCTAGGCAGCGGCACGTCCCACGGCGTGCCGGCGATCGGCTGCGACTGCGCTGTCTGCACGTCGGCAGACCCGCGCGACCGCCGGAGCCGTCCGTCGATCCAGATTGAAATATCTCCGCGTGAAGGGGAGCCGGCATTCGCCGCCGGCGTCCGGTCCATCCTGGTCGACACATCCACGGATCTGCGCGGCCAGGCGCTGGCGAACAACCTGCGCCGCGTCGATGCCATCCTGTTCACACATTGCCACGCCGATCATGTCTTCGGCCTGGACGATGTCCGACGGTTCAATCAGCTGCAGAAGGGATCGATTCCCTGCTACGCCGACGAGGTGACCGTGAACAGCTTGCGGCGGATGTTCTCGTACGTGTTCGAGCCGCCGCGCCAGAAAGGCGGCGGCCTTCCGCAGCTCGCGCTGTTTCGCATCGGCGGTCCCTTCACGCTTGGCGGAGTCGAGATCGTGCCGGTACCGCTCATGCACGGCCAGCTGCCGGTGCTCGGCTTCAGGATCGGATCGTTTGCGTACCTGACAGACTGCAACCGCATTCCTGACTCGTCGTGGCCGCTGCTCGAGGGCGTAGAGACGATCATCCTCGATGCCCTGCGCCATCGACCGCACTCGACGCATTTCAGCGTTGCCGAATCGCTCGATGTCGTGGCGCGCCTCGGCGTGAAGCGCGCGTACTTCACGCACATCTGCCACGATCTCCCTCACACGCAGACCTGCGCTGAGCTGCCGGCCGGTGTTGAGTTGGCCTATGATGGCCTGGTCTTGGATACCGCTTGATGGACGTCATCCATTTTCCGGAAGACGTGCGGCCCGCGCGCTGGGGCCAGCCGGTGCTCGCGCTCGGCAACTTCGACGGCCTGCACCGCGGTCACCGCAAGATTCTCGATCGCGTGCAACGGGTGGCGAGCGAGCGCAACGCGACGTCCGTGGTGATGACCTTCGATCCGCATCCGCCGCGCGTGGTCCGGCCCGACAAGGCGCCGGCGCTGCTCATGACCAAGGCACAGAAGATCGACGCGCTCGCTGCCGCCGGCGTGCAGGGCACGGCTATCGTCCGCTTTACGCCCGAGCTCTCGCACTGGGATCCCGAGATGTTCGTGCGGACCGTTCTGGTCGACTGGCTGCATATCGCCGAAGTCTGGGTCGGTGCGAATTTCCTCTTCGGCCACGATCGCGCCGGCAATTTCTCGTTGCTGCGGACGCTTGGCGCGCGCTACGGCTTCAAGGCCGAGAAGATCGATCCCGTGCGCTACAAGGACTTCGTGGTCAGCAGCACGCGGATTCGCCGCCTGGTGGGTGAGGGGCGCGTCGACGAGGCCGGGGCGCTGCTCGGTCACGAATACTACATGGACGGAACCGTGACCCAGGGCGCCCGGCGCGGCCGCACGATTGGTTTTCCGACCGCCAACCTGTGCAGCGAGAACGAACTGCTCCCACCGCTCGGCGTCTACGCCACAACCATGCAGATCGGCGAGGTCGTGCACCCGTCGATCACCAATATCGGAACCAGGCCGACAGTAGACGACTCCGGCCGGGTCGTCATCGAGACCCACGTGTTCGATTTCGATCGCGATCTCTACGGCCAGGCGGTTCGGGTCGGTTTCGTCCAGCGCCTCCGGGACGAACGGCGATTCGAGTCGCTCGAGGCGTTGCGCACGCAGATCGACGCCGACTCCCAGCGCGCGCGTGTGCTGTTCAGCCGCCTTTCACTGTAGAATTCCCGAACGTGCCAGAGCAGGAGTTTTTCTTCGCGCTCGACCTGTCCGACGAGCCGCCATTCGACCAGATGGTCGGCGACCTGGCGCTCGCGGTCATGGGACAGGTCGGCTACGAGCCGGCGGTCACCGTCGAATTGACCAACGTGTTGCGCACCGCGCTGGCTCAGCGCGTCGCCGGCGGACAGCGGCGCTGCACGGTCCGCTTCCTTGCCGGCGACGGCCAGCTCCAGGTGATTGTCGACGGTGCCGGCAGCCCCGAGTGGCGCACCACCCGTCCTCTTCCGGCCTCCTGACCCATGCGCCTGTACAACACACTGACCCGCACCGAAGAGCCCTTTACGCCCGTCACCGATCAGACCGTGCGGATGTACACCTGCGGGCTTACCGTGTACGCGCGCGGCCACATCGGAAACTTCCGCACGTTCATCTGCGTGGACGTCCTGCGCCGGACGCTCAAGTACCTGCTCGGATACAAGATCCGGCAGGTCATGAATTTCACCGACGTTGACGACCGCACCATCATCGGCGCGCAGAAGGCCGGGATGGACCTGCGCAGCTACACCGACCAGTACATCGCGATGTTTCGCGAAGATGCGGTGGCCCTCGGACTCGAAGCCGTCGAGGAAACGCCGCGCGCCACCGATCCGCCGAACCTCCAGGCGATGGCCGACCTGATCCGCGCGCTCGACAAGAACGGCCACACCTACGTCAGCGATGGTTCGATCTATTTCAAGATCTCGACCCTGCCTGCCTACGGGAAGCTCGCCCACCTCGACTTCGAAGGCATGCAGCCGGGCGCGCGCGTCGACACCGACACCTACGCGAAAGACGATGCACGGGATTTCGTGCTGTGGAAGGCCGCCAAACCAGACGAGCCGACCTGGGATCTGGTCGATCCGCCCGGGCGTCCCGGCTGGCACCTCGAGTGCTCGGCGATGGCGCTGCGGCTGCTCGGCGAGTCGCCGATTGACATCCACGCCGGCGGCATCGACCTGATTTTCCCGCATCACGAAAACGAGATCGCACAGAGCGAGGGCGCCACCGGCAAGCTGTTCTCGCGCTTCTGGGTCCACGTCGAGTACCTGATCGTGGACGAGCAGAAGATGTCGAAATCGCTCGGCAACACCTACACGATTCCTCAGGTGATCGAGCGCGGCTATCGACCGTCGGCGGTTCGCTATCTGCTGCTGTCCGCGCACTACCGCAAGCAGTTGAACTTCACCTGGGCCAGCCTCGGCCAGGCGGAAGAAGCGCTCCGGCGGCTCACCGATTTTCTGGCGCGCCTGGCCACGGTCACCGCCGCCGGCGATCATCCGGCGATTGCGACTCGCGTCGCCACCGCACGTCAGGAATTTTCCGAGGCGATGCAGGACGACCTGAATACCGCGTCGGCGCTGGGCGCGGTGTTCGAACTGGTCCGCTCGCTCAACGCCGCGATCGATGCCGGCCAGGTCGGGCTTGGCGACCTGCCTGGCGTCAGGGCGGCGTTCACGGAGTTCGATCTCGTGCTCGGCGTTTTGAGTCTGCGTCAGGCCGAGGACGGCCGTCCGCCGGTTCCGGTCGAGGAGATCGACCGTTTGATCGAGGATCGCCACGCTGCCAGGCGGCGTCGGGATTTTTCCGCCGCCGACCGCATCCGCGACGATCTCGCCACCCGCGGCGTGCTGCTCGAGGACGGCGCCGGCGGCACGCGCTGGAAGAAGAAGTAAGAAGATGACGAGCTCGCCCCAGATCAACACCCCGCTGCCGGGTCCGAGGGCGAAGGCGATCATCGAGCGCGACCGCACCGTGGTGTCGCCGTCCTACACACGCGGTTATCCGCTGGTCATCGAACGGGGATCGGGCGCGATGGTCGAAGACGTGGACGGCAACGTCTTCCTCGACTGCGCGGCTGGCATCGCCGTCAATTCGACCGGTCATTCCCACCCGGACGTCGTGCGAGCGATCACCGAGCAGGCGCAGCGCTTCCTGCACATGTCGGGCACGGATTTCTATTACGAGCCGCAGGTCCGGCTGGCGGAAGAACTCGCCTCGATCGTGCCGATCGCGGGCGGCGCACGGTCGTTTTTCGGTAATTCGGGAGCCGAGGCGGTCGAAGCCTGCCTGAAACTCGCGCGCTACACCACCGGGCGTCCGAACCTCATCGCCTTCTACGGCGGTTTCCATGGTCGGACGATGGGGGCGCTGTCGCTGACGGCGAGCAAAGCGATTCAACGCCGCGGGTTTGGGCCGCTGATGCCGGGGGTGTTTCACGCGCACTATCCCGATCGCTACCGCTGTCCACTCGGCGCCACGCCGGATACCGTGGCGGAGGCGTGTATCGATTTCATCGAGCATCAGTTGTTCACGCAAGTCGTTTCGCCTGACGAGGTCGCTGCGATCGTGGTCGAACCTGTCCAGGGCGAAGGCGGCTACATCGTCGGCCCGAACGAGTTTTTCGAACGCCTTCGCGAGCTCACGACCAAGTACGGGATTCTCCTCGTGGTGGACGAAGTGCAGTCCGGGATGGGGCGCTCAGGGAAGATGTTCGCGATCGAGCATACCGGCGTCGAGCCGGACGTGATGGCGATTGCGAAGGGCATCGCGTCGGGTCTGCCGCTCGGCGTGGCGGTGGCGCGCGCCGGCCTGATGGCGTGGCCGCCGGGCGCCCACGCGAGCACGTTCGGCGGCAACCCGGTTTCGTGCGCGGCGGCGCTGGCGACGATTGCGCTCCTGAAGACGCGGCTGGTCGCGAACGCGGCCGAGGTCGGCGCGTACCTGATCGACGGCCTGCGGTCGCTCGCCGACAAACATCCGCTCGTCGGCGACGTTCGCGGCCGCGGCCTGATGATCGGCGTCGAGCTGGTCCGCGACCGGCAGACCAAGGCGCGCGCGACCAGCGAGCGCGACGCCGTCGTCACGGCGGCGTTCAACCGTGGACTGCTGGTGCTCGGGGCGGGGAAGAATGCCGTCCGCTTTTCGCCGCCGTTGGTGCTGACGCGAGAGCAGGCGGACACGGCGGTCAGGATTTTCGACGAGGCGCTGACCGAGGTTGGTGCGCGGGTCGCGGCGTGAGGTTTGCTGTGTCGGACCGCTATGACTCAGGCCCGCATCGCTCTTGGAAAATCGGGAGAAGATCTCGCCTGCGCTGAGCTCGAACGGCGAGGGTACGTCGTTCTTGCGAGGCGCTACCGCCGCCGTGGTGGAGAATTGGACATCGTTGCGAGGGACGGTGAGACGATCGTGTTCGTAGAAGTGAAGACCCGGGAGGACCGGGCGTTCGGCGATGGCAGCGAAGCCGTGACGCCGTGGAAGCAGCGCCGGATGACGCATCTGGCCAACGACTTTCTCGCGCGCCATCGTCTGGTCGATCGTCCCTGCCGGTTCGACGTCGTCGCGATCCATTTCGCGGACGGCGCGCCGGTCATCGATTTGTTCGAGAACGCGTTCGACGCCTCGTTCTGACTGACCATGCCTGATCTTCGCAAGGATCCAATTACCGGCCGATGGGTGATCATCTCCACCGATCGCCAGAAGCGCCCCAACGATTTTCGCGTCGAGTCGGCGACCATCCTTGGGCGCGAGCACTGCCCGTTCTGTCCCGGTCACGAGGCGATGACGCCGCCCGAGGTGCTGTCGTACCGCACCGACGGCAGCAGCCCGAACACCCCGGGCTGGAACGTGCGAGTGGTGCCGAACAAGTTTCCGGCGCTGCAGGTCGAGGGCAATGTCGATCGTCAAGGCGAGGGCATGTTCGACCGGATGAACGGCATCGGCGCGCACGAGGTGATCATCGAGACGCCGGATCACGACCGGCCGCTGGCGATGATGACCGAGCAGGAGATCGAACAGGTGTTCTGGGCGTGCCGCGAGCGCATGCTCGACCTCAAGCGCGATTTCCGCCTGCGCTACATCCTGATCTTCAAGAATCACGGCGCGCCGGCGGGCGCGACGCTGGCGCATCCGCATTCGCAGTTGATCGCGCTGCCGATCGTGCCGGAGCTGGTGCGTCGGGAAATCGATGGCGCCCGCCAGCACTTCCAGTTCAAGGAGCGGTGCGTCTTCTGCGACATCGTCCACCAGGAGCTCGCGGACGGGCGGCGGGTGATCGAGGAGAACGCCGATGTCGTGGCGCTGGCGCCGTATGCGCCGCGATTTGCGTTCGAGACATGGCTGCTCCCCAAGCGTCACGGGTCGCGGTTCGAGGAGGCCGAGCGTCACCAGTATGCGAGCCTGGCGCGGCTGCTGAAGTCGGTGCTGCAGCGGCAGAACCGCGCGCTGGAGGTGCCGCCCTTCAACCTGGTGGTTCACACCTCGCCGTTTTCTGAGGACGTGGCCAACGAGTACCATTGGCACGTCGAGATCATGCCGAAGCTGACGCGGGTGGCGGGCTTCGAGTGGGGCACCGGGTTCTACATCAACCCGACATCGCCGGAGGAAGCGGCGCAGGTGCTGCGCGACGTCAAGCTATGAGGTCGAGGGCCCGGGCCTGGAGCGCGCTGTCGCGCGGGTCGCGAGCTTGAAAGCGAGCCCAGCGGTGTGGTACTTTGGGGGTTCGGGCGGGAATAGCTCAGTGGTAGAGTGCGACCTTGCCAAGGTCGAAGTCGCGGGTTCGAATCCCGTTTCCCGCTCCAAATTTTTTCTCTCCGCGGCAAGAAGGGCGGGTCGCTCGACCCGCCGTTCGTGTTTTTGAGGCGCCGTCGCCAAGAGGTAAGGCAGAGGTCTGCAAAACCTCCACCCCCGGTTCAAATCCGGGCGGCGCCTCCATCATTCCTTAGCAGAATTCCACTTTCGCGCTTCACGCGCAGAGCACAAAACCACAGGCGCAGGGAAAACCCAGGGAGCTGCGGTTTAGAATGTCGGGACCGCCAACGACCATGGACGAACACGACTTGCCCGATTTCCCGTACTGGAAGCGGCCGCAACTTACCGAGCAGACCTGCCCGACAAGAACGCTTGGGTCTTGGGCGGAGTTTACGTCGGTGGTGTCCGACTACGACCGAGCCGGGATTCCATTTGCTTTCCGTGGCGAAGCGAACAGCGGCTGGACGCTGACACCGACACTGTTGCGCGTTGGCGCGGCGCTGACACCTGCATCCTTGTTAAACGCTGAGAAGGAGGCGATGTCGGTTTTCATGGCTCAAGCCCATCTTCACCTTTCGCTGGGAGAGCTGCCACCAAAAGGCGAGACGGAGTTTGAGTTTGAATGGTGGTCGCTGATGCAGCATTTTGGTGCACCTACACGGTTGCTGGACTGGACCGCCTCCGCGCACGTCGCGGCATATTTCGCCGTCGAGCAGTTGCCCAAGACGGATGGCGTGATCACGGTTGTCAGCACAGACGCCGTTCAAGAGAATCTAGAAGACAGGTTCACCAGAGTAGGCGCGGGGGTGGAAGACGTCCGTCCAAACCTATTCAATCCAGAAGACCCTCGGGCGCATCTACTGTTCTGGGACCAGCCAACTCGTCGCTCGGCTCGATCCATTGCCCAGCAAGGATTAGTCAGCGTCGCAGGACAGGTCTGGCTCGACCATAGTCTCTTGCTAAACATCGCAACCAAGGGAACGGTACCTGAGACCTACAAGCGGCTACGGGAACAGAATCTTTACCCGGCTGAGCGTTGGGTAATTCCTGCGGATCAGAAGAACAATTTCCTCCACTCGTTGCGGTCAGCGAACATCGCCGCTCACTCGCTTTCCCAGGTCTCGATGGCGTCGGTAGGTCAGCCGCAGAGACCGTGCGGATCGGTAGTGCGAAGATGACCACCATGGCAAGCCTGAACGCGGCCATCTTCGCCATGACGGGCGTCAAGCCCCCGCAATAGCTGCTGCGCCACGGCCTGATTCTGTGCGACCTCGATGGGCGATTCGTGCAGAGGCCCCAGTGAAGCGGAAACGGCGTTGACTACTCAGGTTTGAACGGCTTCAACCGTTCCTTCATCGCGGCGAGTTCGCGCTTGAGGGCGAGGAACCGGTCGTGTTGCTCCTTGGTGGTGGAGCACTCAGCTTCAAGGGATTCGATTAGGACTTTCATTCGGGCGATTTGCGCTTGGACGAGTTCGGCTTCGGAGGGCGGCATATGACGTCAGCGTAACAAACCATTGATGAATTCTTGATAACACCAATAGCTGTGCTGGCGCTGCCGGGAGTGGTTTTGTCAAACACCGAATTACCAAGATCTGCTGGTGTCGTGTCTCAGAAAAAGTGTTGTACTTCGGCGGGCGCGCAGGTACGCTGCGCGGCACGCCGAGAACCCGCCACCACAAACCGATCGTGCTGACTGAAAACGAACGCCGTACGCTGGAGCAGTGGGCGCGCCGGCCGACCTCGGCGCAGCGCGTGGCGCTGCGGTCGCGCATGGTGCTGGCGTGTGCCGACGGCCTCACCAATCGGGCGGTCGCAAAGCGACTCCGCGTGTCGAGCAACAGCGTCTGCAAATGGCGCGAGAGGTTTCGCGTCCGTCGTCTGCCAGGGTTGACTGATGAGCCACGGCCGGGTGCGCCGCGCAAAGCGACGGACGATCGCATTGTCGACGTCATTGCTCGCACGCTCGAAGGGCCGCCGGCTCAGGCCACGCAGTGGACCACGCGCAGCCTGGCCGATGTCGCTGGCTTGTCCAAGGCCACGATCGCGCGCATTTGGCAGACGTTCGGATTGCAGTCGCATCGCGTGGACACCTTCAAACTGTCTGCCGACCCGCAATTTGTCGAGAAGGTACGCGATATCGTCGGACTGTATCTCTGCCCGCCGGAGCGGGCCATCGTGTTGTCGATGGACGAGAAAAGCCAGGTGCAGGCGTTAGACCGCACGCGACCACTCCTGCCGATGCGCCCAGGCATTCCGGCCCGCCAAACCCATGATTACATCCGCCATGGTACGACGTCGCTGTTCGCCGCATTGGAAGTGGCCACCGGCAAAGTGATCGGCCAGTGTCATCGGCGTCATCGCCATCAGGAATTTCTCAAGTTTCTCGATCGCGTCGATGCCCAACTGCCGCCGGAACGCGACGTGCACATCATCATGGACAACTACGGCACGCACAACGCCCCGAAGGTCATCCGCTGGTTTGTGCGTCATCCGCGCTATCACTTGCATTTCACGCCGACCAGCGCCAGCTGGCTGAATCAAGTCGAACGGTTCTTCTCCACCATCACTACGCGCCGGATTCGCCGCGGTACGTTCGAGCGTCTGCCGGCCCTTGAGTCGGCCATCCACGAGTACCTGGCCCACTACAACGAACACTGCACGCCGTTTGTCTGGACGGCGACTGCCGATGTCATCTTGGACAAGGTCGCTCGATTTTGCGAACGAACTTCCGGGACACGACACTAGCAACATGCGACGTGCGAATTCATTGGGCAATCCGTGGAGTTGTTCGATAATTGAGGCGCCAGGTCGAGCTGGGCCGTCCAACCAGTGTTAGGCGTCGTTCAAGGCAGGAGATGTGATGGCCGACAGCGGTGTTCGCGAGTTGATTGTCGAGAATCGGCATAGCGGCGAGCGGTTGGCGATGCGGCGTGTAAAGCGGGGCGACGAAGTGTGGC
>DASXGC010000375.1:0-4100 GCA_036489235.1 Vicinamibacterales bacterium | reverse complement strand
GTCGAGCCGTTGTTGTCGCCGCCGGCGGCCTCGAGCCATTCGTCGAACTCGCCCGGCTTGACGTGCCCAGAGCCCATGAACATCAGGTGCTCGAACAGGTGCGCAAACCCGGTGCGCTTGGGCAGCTCGCGTGCCGAGCCGACGTGGTACCACATGTTCACAGTCGCCATCGGCACGGTGTGATCTTCGTGGAGGATCACCCGCAGACCGTTCGGCAGCGTGAATTGCGAGTAGGGAATTTCGATCTTCGGCGGCGCCTGCGCGGCGGCCGGCGCGGCCAGCGCAAGCAGGAACAGAATGACTGCGCGTTTCATTCCAGAATTCTACTCCTGTATCCTTAGCCATCAGCCATGAGCCATCAGCCCTGTCTAGTCGGCGTCATCATGGGCAGCAAGTCCGATTGGGAGACGATGTCCCACGCGGACGCGATCCTGTCCGAATTCGGGATTGCCCACGAATGTCAGGTGGTTTCCGCGCACCGGACGCCGGTCTGGATGGCCGAGTATGCGTCCACAGCGGCTGAGCGCGGACTCGCCGTGATCATTGCCGGCGCCGGCGGTGCAGCGCATCTCCCAGGTATGGTCGCGGCGCACACCGTGCTGCCGGTCATCGGCGTGCCGGTACAGAGCGCCGCGCTCAACGGGCTCGACTCGCTGCTGTCGATCGTGCAGATGCCCAGAGGCGTGCCGGTCGCGACCGTTGCCATCGGACCATCGGGCGCGGCCAACGCCGGCCTCCTCGCCGTCGCGATCCTCGCCACTTCACGCCCCGAACTGCGCGCCAAACTCCAGGCCTATCGAGATCGAGCGGCCGCCGACGCGCGCGGCTCGGCGCTGTGAATTCTACGATTCCGCCCCCGATTCTCCCGGGTTCGACAATCGGCGTGTTAGGCGGCGGTCAGCTCGGGCGCATGTTCGCGATGGCGGCGCGGCGTCTGGGTTATCGCGTGCATACGCTCGCGCCCGAGCACGACACTCCCACCGGCCAGATCGCCGACATCGAAATCAACGCGTCGTACGACGATTTGGACGCAGTCCGAGGATTCGCGAAAGCCGTCGATGTCGTCACCTTCGAATTCGAGAACGTGCCGGCGGCGGCGGCAACCGCCGCCGAGCAGCACGCGATCGTGAGGCCGAACGGGCACGCGCTGGCAGTCTCGCAGCACCGGATTCGCGAGAAAACGTTCCTGGTGGATCATGGGCTGCCAGTCACGCCGTTCGCGGTGATTCGAAGCGATCACGACGTCCATGACGCCAGAAGCCGGTTTGGATTCCCGGCGGTGTTGAAGACGGCGGCGTTCGGCTACGACGGCAAGGGCCAGGTGCCGGTTGCGACGGCCGAGGATCTGCCGGCCGCGTGGGAAGCGCTAGGACGTCGCGAGGCGATCCTCGAGGCGTTCATCGATCTCGAGCGCGAGATTTCGGTGATCGGCGCACGCGGCGTCAACGGTGAGTGGTCGCATTTCGAGCCGATCGAGAACGCGCATCATCGCCACATCCTCGATGTGTCGGTCGCACCGGCGGGCGTCCCTGCAACGACCGCCACGCTCGCTGTCGACGTGACGCGCCGGATCATGGAAGCGCTCGATTTCGTCGGCCTGCTGTGCGTCGAATTCTTTCTCGCCCGCAGTGGTCAGCTGGTGGTGAACGAACTGGCGCCCCGTCCGCACAACTCCGGGCATCTGACGTTCGACGCCTGCAGGACCAGCCAGTTCGAACAGCAGCTGCGCGCGATTTGCGGGCTGCCGCTGGGCTCGACGGAAATGCTTCAGCCGGCCGCCATGGCAAACCTCTTGGGGGATCTGTGGGAAGGCGGCGAGCCCAACTGGGCAGCAGCGCTGGCGTTTCCGGACGTCAAGCTCCACTTGTACGGAAAGTCTTCGCCACGTCCCGGACGCAAGATGGGACATCTCACCGCAATGGCGCCGACGGCGGCGCTGGCAAAAGCGCGCGTGATTGAAGCGCGCACCGCCCTTAAACGGCCGACCTGAGCGGCGTGGGCCCGGGATTTGCTGTGTATCTAACGCATGGCGCGCGGGCACAATCACTGGCTGCTGACGGCCGCTCTGATTGCGATTCTTTTTGCGCAGGTGAACGGCGCGATGTCCGACGAGGCCTCCCCGATTTTGCAGCGCTTCCTGGCGCTCGATGACCCGCAGCCGACGCAGTTTCGGGCGCTGCGCCATCTCGAGGCGCGTAACGATCACTTCGACAAGAGCGCGTGGATGGACGTCTGGACCGAAGGCGACGCCACCGGATTCACCTACGACATCGTCGTCGAAGAAGGCTCGGAGTACATCCGGTCGCACGTGTTTCGCGAGGCGCTCGAGATGGAGCGGCGTGCATGGAAGTCAGGCGCGCCGGATCGCGGGGGCGTCACGCCGGCGAACTACGTGTTCGCCGAGGGTTCGGACCAGCCCGATGGCCTGACGACGCTGAGGCTCAAGCCGAAACGTCACGACATCCTGCTGGTCGAGGGCGCGATATTCCTGAATCCTGACGATGGCGAGCTGGTGAGAATCGAGGGACGGCTGGCGAAAACGCCGTCGTTCTGGACCAGGCGAGTGCAAATCGTCCGGCGGTTCCAGCGTATTGGCGGCGTTCGCATGCCGGTTGCGCTCGAATCCGTGGCTGACGTCAAGGTGGCGGGCGAGTCGACGTTCAAAATGACTTACGAATACGAGTCGATCAACGGCGAGAGGGTCGGCGCCCCCGAGGTCAGGGCCAGTCTCCGGCGGCCATAATCCTTCCTCGCTGAGAGTGGGTTCCCGAGCCTATAATCGGCCCATGATCCGAACCACCCGCTACCTGGTAGCCGCGCTCGCGATCGGCGTCATTGCGACTCCTCAAGCGCGTCTCCTGGCGCAGGGCGGCGGGTCGGCTCTACAACGGTTCCTGGCCCGCGGCGAAACACCGACGGTCGAATATCGAGCGCTGCGCCGGATCGAGGCCGAGAACCTGCATTTCGGTCAGCGGGCCTGGATGGAGGCGTGGACCGAGTTCGACAACACGCGGGGCTTTCAATATCAGATTGTCGGTGAAGGCGGTTCCGGGTATATCCGGTCGAAGGTGCTGCGCGCGGCGCTCGACGGAGAGCAGAAGATGTGGCTGGCGCGTGAGCCGCAGCGCGCGTCCTTCAACAACGACAACTATCAATTCGATGCGGGCGTGCCGAGCGAGGGCGGCCTGACGGCGGTCGGCGTCAGACCGCGCCGTAAGGATGTCCTGCTGGTCGAGGGTTCGATCTTCCTCGAGCCGGACGAAGCCACGGTGGCGCGGATCGAGGGCAAGCTGTCGAAGACGCCATCGTTCTGGACCCGCAAGGTGGAGATCGTCCGCCTTTACGAGCAGATGGGCGGCGTCCGCGTCCCGGTCTCGATCGAGTCGGTTGCGCACGTGCTGATCGCGGGTCGATCGACGTTCAAGATGACCTATCAGTACGAGACCATCAACGGCCAGCGCGTTGGCAGTCCCCAGCCGAAGAATTCACCCGCCGCCGGCGCCGCAGCACATTGATCGACCGTAGGGGCCGAGCTTGCTCGGCCCGCGTGTGGATGTAGGGTCCGAACTCGCTCGGCCGCGTGTGGATGTAGGGGCCGAGCTCGCTCGGCCCTCGCGTTCGGCGGAGCAAGCTCCGCCCCTGCGGCGGTCGATTGAAGGCAGAGCAATCTCCGTCCTACGGCTGTCCAGTCGCCTCGCTCGTCGCGAAAATTGCCGACAGTTCCCACGCCAAATTTCATTTTCCGCAGCCTGACTTTTCCAGCCGTCCGGAATCGTTGGTAATTTTGTCGCGAGGTCGTGGCGAGTGGTTTGCCTGTCGATCGTCGTGCGGAAAGCATTGCGGCTCCGTGATTTTGACTACTCGAGTAACGGCGCGTACTTCATCACCATCTGCACATATCAGCGCACACCTCTATTCGTCGGCCCATCGCTCGACGCAGCCCGAGCTGAATGGGTCAGTCTGCCGACTCGATTTTCCGGTCTGTTGCTGGACTCTCACTCGTTCATGCCCGATCACATCCACGCGATTGTCCAGTTGATTGGATGCCCATCGACGCTCTCATCGATCGTGCAGGCGTATAAGTCGCTGGCCGCTCGTGG
>DASXGC010000361.1:0-17362 GCA_036489235.1 Vicinamibacterales bacterium | reverse complement strand
GCGAGCGCTGCTGCGATCGAGGTGGCGTGGTGGTCAGCACCGCCACGCCTCGCCACCGCATCGCCGGCGGCTGCCAGATCAGCGACGCCGCGTTGGCCGCCGATCGATAGTCGCCCATCGGCCCGTACGATCCATTGTCCTCGACGATGAAGAGATCGAGCGCGGTGATGCGGCCGTCCTTCGCGAAGCCGACTCTCGCGCGGCCGACCATGCCGGTGCGCGCGCGGCCGATGTAGTGCTCCTCCTCGCGGCTGATGCGCATCATCACCGGCACGCCGGCCTTTTTCGAGAGCAGCGCGGGAACGACCATCGAGATGGCGCCGGCGCCCTTGCTGCCAAACCCGCCGCCGCAGTACTCGCTGACCAGCACGATTTTCGCGGCATCCATCTTCAGCCAGCTGGCGAGCGGATCGATCGTCCGCGCCACGCTCTGCGTGGAGCCGTGCAGATAGAGCGTGCCGTTCTGCCAGTAGGCCATCGCGCTGCGCGTCTCCATCGGCTGGTGACCGGTGGATTGCACGACGAAGGTCTCGTCCACGACCACGGCGGCGCTCTTGAAGCCGGCGTCGAGGTCGCCGTACGACCACTCGTCCGGCACCGGGCCCATCGGCAGCGCGCCATCAGGCGCGTCGGCGAAATCGTGCTCGGTCCACTTCAGGGTCTGAATTTTCGGGCGGTTTTGCTGGGGCGGCTGTCCCGCCGCCGATGCCGACGGAGCTGGCGTCACCCAGACGTTGCCGTCGAGTCGTGCGTTGGCGCCGGTCGGACGCAGGCTCTCGATCGGATCGACGACGAAGGGCAGCGGTTCGAGATCGAGCTCGATGCGTTCGATCGCATCGGCGGCGGTCCGTTCGTCCACAGCGGCCAGCGCCAGGATTGGCTCGCCTTGATAGAACGGCTCGTTGGTGAGCGCGCGCTCGGCGCCCTTCAGATCGGGGAGGTCGTCCGCGGTGAGGATGGCTTTGACGCCCGGCATCGCCAGCGCGGCGCTGGCGTCGATATGCCGGACACGCGCGTGCGGCATCGGACTGAGCAGCAGCTTGGTGAAAAGCATGCCGTCGGCGCGGTAGTCTTCCGCATACTTCGCTCGACCGGTAACCTTGGCCACCAGATCGGGCGTCGTGTAGTTCCGACCGATCAGAGTCTGGTCTGACATGCGGTAATCCTCGTACAACGGATTATCGCGCAGAACGGTCGCGGGAGTGCGCGCGTAGTGTTCGGCTTCAGCCGGACCTTGATGCAGTGTAGTGTCCGGCTTTAGCCGGACGTTGATTCAGGATGCGGCGCGAATCAAGTCTTTATCCAGCAGCCGCGGGTAAGCGCGGAAGAGCGCTTCGCACTCGGCGTCCGGCAGCACCGCCAGCGCGGCCGCCATCTGATGCATCCAGAATACCGTCGTCGCGCGCGAGTATTTCTCGGGCTTGCCGACCACCGCGGTGAACCGGACCAAGGTCGCCTCGATCCGGGCGATGGCTTCGTCCACCGTCGGCGACTCGACCAGATAGACCCATGCGACCCGCAGATGATCGGCGTGGTGAAAGCCGCCCGGAGGCAGTTCACCGCGCTCGAAGGCTCGCGTCAACTCGACGTCAGCGCCGCGCATTGCCGCTACTGCGTGAGCCTCCCGGCGCGAGGTCCCTGGTTGTCGCGGGCCGGCGCGTGATCGAGGTTGGCGACGCGCCGTCCGGTCTCGAGGACCATCTGCGTGATCCGCGCCAGCTTGTCGAATTCGATCTTCGACACCTCGTCGGTGTTGGCGTGGTAATCGGCGTGGAGACCGGTCGTGAAGAAGATGATCGGGACGCCTTTCGCGGCGTAGCTGTAATGATCGCTGCGGTAATAGAGCTGCTCGAGATCATTGGGGTCGTTGAACTCGTAGTTGAGCGTCAGCGGTTTGCTGATCGCGGCATTCGCGGTGCGATTCAGATTGTGCAACTCGGTGCTGATCCGGTCGGAGCCGACCAGATAGACCGTATCGGCTTCGCTCGCCTTGTCGTCTCGATTGCGCCCGATCATGTCGATGTTCAGCTGGGCGACGATCTCGGACATCGGCACTGCCGGATAGTCCGCGAAGTAGCGTGAGCCCCACAGGCCTCGTTCTTCGCCCGCATGCCAGACGAAGATCAGCGACCGCTTCGGTTTCGGCCCCTCGGCAAACGCCTTCGCAATCGCCATCACCGCCACGGTTCCCGAGCCGTCATCGTCGGCGCCGTTCCAGATGCGATCCTCTTCCTTGCCCGGCGTGACGCGGCCGGGCGCTCCCAGCAGCCTGACGTTGCCGTCGGTGTGCGTGATCTCGCCTTCGGCGTAGCCGACGTGATCGAGATGGGCGCCAAACGCGACGTAGGTATCCTTCAGGCGCGGGTCGGTGCCTTCGACAATGCCGACGACGTTTTGCGCGAACTGGGTGCGGACGATCTCGTAGTCGGCGTCCACGTTGAAGGCCATGGTCACCCCGGAGAGCGTGAACGACGGCAGCGTTTCCTGAGCGGCGGCCTGGCGCTTCAGCTCGTCGTACTTTTCGGGCGCGGCGCTGAAGAGGAATTCGAAGAACGCGTCCTTCGCCGACACCATCGGCGCGACCGGCACGTCGAGGCGTTGCACGGTCGTGAAATCCGGCGTCGGAGCGGGGGCGCCCCGTCCGCCTGGCACGGCAGCCGGCGCTTCGTTGCCGCGGCCGCCGCGCCCGGCACCGGTTTCGGCCACAGGACCGATGCTGGCGGCGGCGCCGAGCTGCTCGGTGGCATACCGGCTGCGGCCTGTCAGTGCGCGGCGGTACAAAGCCTGGTCGAGATTCTTCGGCCCGGTGCTACCGAGCCAGACCACCGCGGTCCCCTTCACATCCTTCCCCTTGAAGTCTGTGTGACCCGCGCCTGGCGCGTCGAGGCCATAACCGGCAAAGACGACGCGGTCCGCGGTCACGGTGTGTTTGCCGCCCATGTTCCTCGGAAACGTGATCGCGTCGCCGTCGGCGAACGTGCGACTCTGCCCGTTCACGGTGACCGTGACGGTCGCGTGGCTGTTGGTCTTGACGCCAAGCACTCGAACGGTCTGGACATACGACCCATGGTCGCCTGCCGGTTTGACGCCCCACGAATGCAGGTGATCCGCTACGTAGGCAACCGCGAGACCGTATCCTGCGGTAAACACCGCCCGGCCTTGCAGCTCATCAGAAGAGATGTATGTAAGCCATTGCCGGAGCTCCTGGGTCTTGATTTCGGGGACGCCAGCCGCGCTGACGGTCAGAGCCGCCCCAACCACCAGGGCCGGCAACCACCCGCGGACCGCTCTCAGACCGCCCAACCGACCACCGGACATGCATCCCCCTTGGACTCAGGTGCCAAAGGCCTTACTATAGCCTCCGCTTGCACGATGACGGGAGTTCAGGTAACGTTTTTCCCACTGATACCGGCTGCCAGCGTGTGTGTCCCTTCCATCTCGCGCTTCCCTGCCCCTTTTCCAACATTTAGGAGAGAGTTGATTGGCCGTCCGTCTGTTCGTTGGTAATCTCGCCTACACCACCACTGAAGCGGATTTGCGTACCTACTTCGGTGGCGTGGCACCGCCGTCGCAAGTCGTCCTTCCGGTTGACCGGGAAACTGGGCGGCCGCGCGGCTTCGCGTTCGTCGAGTTCATGGACCGGGCGCATGCGGAGCAAGCGATCCAGCGCTTCAACGGACAGCCGTTCAACGGCCGGCCTCTCGCGGTCAGCGAAGCTCGCGCTCGCGAGGATCGCGGACCCGGAGGTCCACCGCGTCCCGGCGGCTATTCGTCGGGACCGCGACCAGGCGGCGGCTTCGCCCCGCGACCGCCGGGTTCGTTCGGTGGTCCGCGTCCGTTTGACAGCGGCGGATCCGCGCCGGGCAGCGTGCCCGGCCGCAGCCGGAACTTTGGTCCCGACGCCAAGCCTCAACGCGGCGGGAGCGCCAAGGGCAAAGGAAAAAAGGGCGAGGACAAACCGCGTGGTCCGATTCCGATGAAGAACACCGGCCGCTCGTTCAGCCTTGACGACGTCGATGCGCCGGACGAGGCGCTGCCGGAAATGGACGATGTCGCAACCAGCAAGCCTGCCGACGAGATAGACGAGGAGTAATCCGCGCGCGCGATCAGCGCGTCCGGGTGACGTACAGCGCGATGCCACCACCCGGCACGCTGACCGGAACCAACGTCCAGTAGTCGGCCGCGTGGTGCACCACCGTGCGGCCGGCCACTGTCCCCACCGCCGATCCAAAGACCACATCGCTCAGGTAGTGCTTGTTGTCGTGGAGCCGCGACGTCGCCACGTACGCGGCGAGCACGTACGCGAGCACGCTTTTTCTCCAACCCAGATGACGCTCGATCACCGTGGCGGTCGCAAACGTAATCGCGGAATGCCCCGACGGAAACGACTGGTTGTCACTGCCGTCGGGACGCTCCCGGCCGACCGCGAACTTCAACGGCTCGATCAGTATCTCGGTCAGGATCTGCGCCTGCAGCAAATCCATTCCGAGGTGCGCCACTTTCGGCGCGTCGAAAAACCTGCCGTACGCGTACGCGCTGATCGAGAACGCGACCTGGACCTGTGTGCTGCCGATATACTTCCCCGGCGCGAAGAACGCGTTCACCGCGTCGTAGTGACTCTGAAGATGTGCGTTGATTTGGTGATCGAACGGATGAACGCCCCCTGCCACGGCGCCGCCGACCAGGAGGATGTTGAGATTCGGCACCGATGGAAGGCGCACGATGTCCCCGCCGAGGTTTCCGAGCAACGCGTGCAGGCCGGTGTGCTCGGGCGTCGGCGGCTCCTTCGCGTCGTGCTTCTGATCATCGGGCTTCCGATCGTCAGGCTTCTGATCGTCTGGCTTCTGATCGTCGAGCTTCTGATCGTCGGGGACGGAATCGGCGTCCTGCTGGTGGCTGGTATCGAGCGGTTGGGCTGGCGCCTGCAGAACTTGGGTCGAGGATGAGACTGGCGGCTGCTCAGCAGCCGCATTCATCAGGAACGCCGCGGCGATGACGATGGGAGCCAGCACCCCGTGTTGGACTCCAAGAACGATGCCACGTGTGGCGCTGCTCTTTATGACTTCCGTGGTGCGACCCCTTCGGGGTCGCCTGCGTGAGCAGCGGCCCTGAACGGCCCCACCACAAGCGTCCTGACGTGCTAGCGGGTGAGCGCGTCGAAGTCGTACACGCGCGTAATCGTATGTGACTGTCCGCTGCCGTTGTCCATCAGGACGACAATGCGGAGCTGGTGCGTCTCGGGGTCGACGACGAATGACTGTGTCGCTTTTCCCTTGCCGATCCCGTTGATCTCGGAGACGAGCTTGTCACCGTCCCACTTGGTCTTTCGCTCGATCTTGGTGTTGTCGTCCTTGATCTTCTTTCCGTCGGGCGACAGGCGCGTCGTTCGCCCATCGGCACCAGTGACCACCACGAGCGAGTCGGTCTTGGTGATGGTCAGATGCTGTGATGACGTGGTCAGGTCGCGCATGGCGTCGCGCATCCGCGCCGCCTGCTCCGGGTCCGTGGCTGGAGCGCTGTTGCCGCCGCCGCGACCCATGCCGCCACCGCCGTGCCGGCCGCCGCCACCGCCACCGCCCCGGCCGTATCCGCCACCCGAACCGCCGCCGCGATTGGATCCGCTGCTACTGCCGCTGCCGCTGCTCTGGTCGCCGTTGTCGGCCTGATCGCTGAGATCCTTGTTCAGGGTCCAGGCGCCGACGATCGAGGTCTTGCTCTCGGCGGGCTTACTCTCCGCGGGTTTGCTGTCCGCGGTCTGCGCTCGGCCGTCGACCGGCAGGCAACACGCGAGCAGAGCGGCCAGCGCAACGACCACTCCGAATGAAGGCAGGCTCGTGTCGCGCCGGGCGGCTATTCTCGTGTCCCGAAGTGCTGGGTCCATCGAGTTGATTATGGTCAAACGCGATGGACCGGGCGGTATGAAAAGATTGTGACACCCCACACGCGACGAGTGCGACTCCCGAATGAGGATTAGCATTCCTTTATCGATGAAACTGCGCTGGTATCGGAGTCTGTATTGGCGGATCGCGCTGGGGGTCGTCGGCTTCCTCGCGGTGATGCTGTTGGTCCAGGCGCTGATGTTCGTCTTCGCCATTTCTCAAAGCGGACGGAGCCTGCCCGGTCAGTCGCCCGACCGCCTCGGCATGACCGTCGCACTCGATCTCGCGAATCAGCTCGAACGCGATCAGCAGGTCGATCTCACCAAGTACATCCACGAGCAGTACGCGCAGTACACCCATCCGTTTTTCGTGATGCTCACCGACGGCAAGGTGATCACCAGCGGCAGCAAGACCTTTTCCGACTCGTTGATGCAGATGGCCCGTGCCCGTGTCGAGCACCCGTTCGAGCGGCCCTTCGACCGGGCGCGCCGCCCCGAGGGAAGTCCACGCTTCGGCGCCGGGCCGCGATCCGAGCGGCCCGATGGGGCGCGACCTGACGGTCCCCGTCCAGACGGAATGCGGCCCGATGGATCGCGGGACGATGGCGCGCCCGAACCGCCCGCAGAGGGCGCGTTCCCCGAGCGTCCGCGCTTCGAAGGCCCACGCGCCGAGGGCACGAGGCCCGATCGTCCCCGTGGCTTCAGGCCGGCGCCCGACATTGCCGATCGCTTCGTCCGCGATCTCGGCGGCGGCTTCGCAATTCCCCGTTCCATCCTCGTCGCCGGCAAACTGGTCGGCGTCGTCGTGGTGCCGCCGCAGGCGCCGTTTGGATTCCTGCTCGGCCGATTTGCGCCGATGCTGGGCCTGATCGCCGGCGGTGTGCTGATTCTCGGTGCGGTGATGACCTCGGTGATGATTTTCGGACCGGCGCGGCGCCGCCTGCGCGCGCTCGAGTCGGCGGCGTACAAACTCGGCGCCGGCGACCTTTCGGTCCGGGCGCCAAGCAAGGGCGGCGACGAGATCGCCGCAGTGGCGAGCGCCTTCAACGCCATGGCCGGTGATCTGAGCGCACGCGCCGAAGCGCTGTCGGAGTCGGACCGGGTGCGCCGGCAATTGCTCGCCGATGTGTCGCACGAGCTGACCACGCCGGTCACGGCGATGCGCGGCTATCTCGAGACGCTGACGATGCCGGAGCTGACGCTCGACGGTGCGACGCGCGCGCGCTACCTGAACATCATCAGCGATGAGACCAACCGGCTCGAGCGGCTGATCGGCGATCTCCTGGATCTGGCGCGTCTCGAAGGCGGCGGCGGAACGCTGCGGATCGAAGACGTGCCGGTCGCGGGGCTGTTCGATCGGGTGGTCGCCCGTCACGGACCGGCATGCCAGCAGGCCGGCATCACCATCGCGACAGCGATCGCGCCGGGTGCGGAGATCGTGTCGGGCGATCGCGATCGCCTCGAACAGGCGGTGCAGAATCTGGCCGCCAACGCGATTCGCTACGCCCCGCGCGGCACCAGCGTGCGCCTCTCGGCCCGGCCGGTTGACGGGGACGCCGTCGCCCTGGCGGTCGAGGACGCCGGCGAGACCGGCATCACCTCAGAACACCTGCCGCACGTCTTCGATCGCTTCTACAAGGCAGACTCGTCTCGTCCGTTCGATCGTTCTAAAGGGGGAGCGACTGACGCTGATGGGCCGGCCATCGCCTCGGGCGGCAGCGGACTGGGATTGTCGATTGTGAAGGCGATCGTCGAGCGACATGGCGGGACCATCTCGATCGACAGCCGTCCGGGGCGGACGGTCTTCGAGATGGTGCTGCCGCGGACGTCGCCGCCCGCGGAAACTGCTTAGGCGGCGGACTGTGCCCGCTGCCCGGCCGCCGGCACCTGCGCCTCGTCCCTGATCCGCTCGCGCAGCCACTGGACCGGCTGCGGCTGGCGCGCGATGAATGCCTGCCATTCAGATTCCGAGAGCGTGATGGAGATGACGCGATCGCGTTCGGTTCCCATGGAGATAAGCATACGTACTGCGGACGTACTCAAAAAATAGAATGATCTGATAGAACCCATCTGATTTGATGATGGTTCCCGTCAGCTCACCGGTCCTTTTCCACGCCGCTTCGGCGCCAGCCTCAGGCGCGGGCTGATCGCCGAGAACGCACTCAGCAGCTCCACGATCATGCGTGGAACGCGGTTGGCGCGGGCGTAAACCCACCCGGTTTCCCGGACCAGCTCGTGCCCTTCGATGCGCGTGCAGAACAGCTGACCGGCCCGCACTTCGCGAGCGACGGATTGATACGGCACAATGCCGATGCCCAGCCCGGTTTTGACCATCGCCTTGATGATCTCGACGTTCTCGGTGTCCATCACGATGGTCGGCTCGAGATGCTCGCTGGCAAAGAACCGGTCGAGCACCAGCCGTGTTCCGGAGTTCACCTCGAATAGCACGAACGGCTGGCCGTCGAGGTCCTTCGGCGACACGCGCTTGCGCCGCGCCAGCGGATGGGTCGGCGGCGTGATGAGCAGCATCTCCTCGCGCAGTACCGGAACGGTGACGAGATCCGACTCCTCCACCGGCAGCGTCAGCAGACCGGCGTCGACCCGGCCGGCGCGAATCTCCTGTACCGAGCGGCCGGCGGTGGCAACGGTCAGCCGCACATCCAGATGCGGATGGACCCGGCGCAGGTGTTTCAGCAGCGGCGGGAACACATACAGGCACACCGTCATCCCGCCAGACAGGCGCAGGGCGCCGCGCAGCTCGCCGGTGCGGTCGGTGATCGCGCCCACGGTCTCGCGCACGTCGAGAAAGACGCGCTGCCCCAGCTGCACCAGGCTCTCGGCTGCCGGCGTCATCCTGACCTGACGCCCGACGCGGAGAAACAATGGTTCACCGAGCTCTTCTTCGAGCAGGAGGATCTGCCGGCTGATCGCCGACTGGGAGACGTGCAGCTTGCGGCCCGACGCGGTAAACGATCCGGTTTCGGCGATCGCCTGCAGGATTTCGAGCTGACGCAGGTCCATACGATCAGGCGGCGTCGCTCTTGCGGAACGAGACGCCGTGCGCCTCCGGCCCGAGCCACGTCACCACGAAGCCGAGGACGAACACCAGCGAAACGAGACCGCCCATCGCCTGCGTGTAGCTGAAGCGCTCGCCCAGCGCCGACTCGACATATGGAATGCTCGCCGCGAACATCACGCCGAGCTGATAGGCAAAGCCTGGAAAGAATCCTCGCAGATGATTCGGCGACAGCTCGTTGATGTGCGCCGGAATCACGCCCCAGGCGCCCTGCACGAAGAACTGCATCAGGAACACGCCGATGAGAATCCGCCACGCGCTGTGGCCGGCGATCCAGAAGGGGACGACGCACAGGCCGAGGACCATGGCGATCATCATCGCGCGGCGGCGGCCGCCGCGGTCCGAGTAGTAGCCGAACGCCAGGCCGCCGAGAATCGCGCCGATGCCGGCGAGCATCGTGATGTCGGCGATCTGGGTCTTGGCGTAGCCGACCGTGCCGAGCAGCGTGGGATACATGTCCTGCGTGCCATGCGACATGAAGTTCATGCAGGTCATCAGCAGCACGAGGTAGACGAAGCGCTTCCAGTACACCGGCAGCGAGCTGAGGTAGCTGTTCCAATCGGTCTTGTGTTCGTGGAACGACTCGGGCTCCTTGACGTTGGCCCGGATGAAGAGCGAGAGCAGCGCGGGTAGTCCGCCGAGGAAAAACATCAGACGCCAGCCGCTGCCCGGATACCAGGCATTGAAGGTCGGGTAGACCAGCCGGAACGCCAGCGCAGCGAGCAGGCTGCCGAGGGCGTAACCTTCCTGCAGCAAACCGGACAGAAGGCCGCGCAGCCGCGGCGAAGCCGATTCGAGCGCCAGCGACGCGCCAACCCCCCACTCGCCGCCCATGCCGATGCCGAACAGCATCCGCAGCAGCAGGAATACCTGATAGCTCGGCGCCAATCCCGACAACACCGAGATGACGGCGTAAAAAATCACGTTGATCATCAACGGCAACCGGCGGCCGAGCCGGTCGGCCATGATGCCGAAAATGATCGCGCCCAGCGGCCGCGTCGCCAGCGCCACGGTCAGCGTAAAGGCGATGTCCGGACGCGACCGGCCGAACGATTTCGCGATGTCGTCGATGACCAGGGTGAGGATGAAGAAGTCGAAGGCATCGAGGGTCCAGCCGAGAAAACCGGCCAGGACCGCATTTCGCTGATTCCTGCGCTGCTCCTTCGTCATCGGCGCGGCGACGCTGCTGCTGTTCATCGAGAGTGAGGATACCTCAGGACCTGGGGGCGAGGACGAGATGGGCCGCACCGGCGACGAAGAAGCCGACGAACCACGCGTAGTCGAAGAGCGGCTTGAGCGCGGGAATGACCAGGCCGCCCCACGCGAAGACACATCCGGCCGCAGTCGCGCCGATGGCGCGAGTATTCCAGCCGCCGTACTGACCGGCGGCGAGATAGAGATCCTCCAATCGAAGTGTGCGGCGGCGCACGATCCAGTAATCAACCACCAGCACGCCGGCGATCGACCCGAGGCCGCCCGAATAGCCGAGCAGCCAGGTGTAGATGTAACCGGACGGATCGGCGAGCAGCCGCCACGGCTGAATCGCGATGCCGAGCAGCCCGGTGATCAAACCGCCGGTCTTGAAACTGATCAGACGCGGAAAGGCGTTGGCGAAATCGTTGGCCGGCGACACCACGTTCGCCGCAATGTTGACGGCGATGGTCGCGACCACGACCGTGAACATCGAAATGGCCACGACCACCGGCGAGCTGAATCGCCCAACCAGCTGCACCGGATCCCAGATCGACTCGCCGTAGATGATGGCGGTCGCGCTGGTGATCATCACTCCCATCGCCGCGAACAGCGACATCGTGGTTGGCAGCGCCACTACCTGGCCGATGATCTGCTCCCGCTGACTCTTGCCGAAGCGGGTGAAGTCCGGCATGTTGAGCGACAGCGTCGCCCAGTAGCCGATCATCGCCGTCAGCGACGGCACGAAGACCGGCATGAACTCGGCGACGGTGTGAAACTTTCCCGGCTGCGCCAGCAGCGGGCCGAGACCGTTGGCGCGCGATACCGCCCACCACAACAGCGCCGCGGTCATCACCAGCACGAACGGCGCGGCCCAGTTTTCCACCGCACGCAACAGGTCCATGCCGCGGTAGATGATGAAAATATTGAGGCCCCAGAACAGCAGGAACGACACCCACTCGGTGGTCGTGTGCCCGGCCACGCCGGCGCCGAGCAGCATCGGCCACGCCGGCATCACGGTCCGGAAAAACGTGTGCAGCGCCTCGCCGCCGATCCAGGCCTGAATCCCGAACCATCCGCAGGCCACCAGCGCCCGCATCAACGCCGGCACATTCGAGCCGAGCGTGCCGTAGGCAGCACGCGCAAACACCGGAAACGGAATGCCGTATTTGGTGCCCGGATGCGAATTCAGCAGGATCGGAACCAGGACGATGGTGTTGCCGAGGAGGATGGTGAAGAGCGCCTGCGACCAGTTCATGCCGGAGGCCATCAGCCCGGATGCCAGCATGTAAGTGGGAATACAATGCGCCATGCTGACCCACAACGCGGCGTAGTTGTAGGTCGACCAGGTACGCCGCGACAACGGCACCGGCGCCAAATCCTCGTTGTAGAGCGGGCTGGCCTCGATGGCGCGGGTGTCGATCAACTCGACCCGTCCGTCCGCCAGCCGTCTTTCGTTCGCCGTCGTCTGAACAGGAGCTCCGGCCATTGGGCTCATTGTGCCACCGTGCAGGAGGTTTTGATGACGCCGTTTCCGTGTGCGCTGTCTCTTGCGGTCGCTGTCTCGCTGGTGGTCGCGGCTTCGGCGGCGCCGCAGTCCAAGAATGCCAAGAAACCACAGACGCGTCAGATCTTCGTGACGGTGACCGGCAACACCGGTCAGCCGGTGCTGGATCTCGCAACCAGCGACTTCGAAATATCGGAAGGCGGCGCAAAGCGAACCGTGCTCCACGCCGGCCTGGCGACCAATCCGATGCGCGTCGCGCTGATGGTCGACACCAGCGATGCGGCGAACGCGGCCATCGCGCACATCCGAACCGGAGTGGTGTCCTTTCTCGAAACGCTGGCGCCTGAACAGGAGGTCATGCTGGTGACCACCGGCCGACAGATGCGCGTTCGTGTGCCGTTCACCACCGACCGGAAGAAGCTGGTGTCAACGGCGGGCGGGCTGTTCGGCGATGGCGCCGGCACGCCGCTGATGGACGCGCTGCTGGAAGTCGACCAACGCTTCATGAGCAAGGCTGACGATCGCTGGCCGGTTTTCGTGATCGTGACCACCGACGGCACCGAGAGCAGTACCAGTGTCCAGGACAAGGAGTTCAATCGCTGGGTCGAAGGCCTGCGGTATCGAGCGGCCACCGTCGAGGCGATCGCGCTCAAAGCCCGAGGGAACGGCGGCCTCCCTGAAGTGATCGCGATGAATGCGGCCACCAACACCGGCGGCCACTACGATTCGATTCTGGCCAGCAGCGCGCTGCCCGACAAGCTCAAGGTCCTGGCGACGCAGATGAACAGCGATTTCGAGAAGATGCGACTGCGCTATCAGATCGACTTCCAGACCGAGACGGCCGGGCTGCTGTCGAACGTCGAGGCTGGTGTCAATCGCGAGGGTGTGAAACTGCAACTGTCGTATCAGCGCCGCTTTCCGTGATCGTCGCCGGCAAGGCGCGGACTATACTTTTCGCGCATGAGCGAGACGTCGATTCCCGACGCGGCAAGAGCTCCGCTGCTCGACGCACTGGACAAGGCCAACGCGCGCGTGGCCGGGATCTTTCCCGGAGAATCGCCGGCGCGGCAGCCGGTCCACACCGTCTACGGCGGCGCCCATCTCTTCGCCGCAGACTCTGCGCAGAAGCTGGGCAGCGTGGCGTTGCGCGTCTTGCGCGAGCACGCACCGGATCCGCCGACACTGGCCGCGGCGCTCAACCTTGACCGAACCCTCGCCGATCGCATCTACCCGCGCCTGGTTGAAAAACTGACGCGGGAGCCAGTCGAGGATTTGCGCATCGACTTCGAGGACGGTTTTGGCACGCGACCCGATGCCGAAGAAGACGGCTTCGCCCTGTCCACTGCTGACGCCGTAGCCGCGGCACTCGAGGCCGGCACGCTGCCGCCGGCGATCGGCATCCGGATCAAGACGTTCAGCGAAGAACTGAAGCGCCGCAGCCTGCGCACGTTCGATCTGTTCCTGACCCGGCTGCTCGACCGTACCGCCGGCACCCTGCCGCCCAACTTCGTCGTCACTCTGCCGAAGATCACGTCGCCCGAACAGGTGGCAGCACTGGCGTCGGCCTGCGACGTGTTCGAGTTTCGCCGGGACATGACGCCTGGACTGCTGCGCTTCGAGTTGATGATCGAGACGACGCAGTCGGTGTATGCCGCTGACGGCACAGTCGCCCTGCCGCGTCTGGTCGCGGAAGGCCGGGGACGGATCGTCGCGGCCCATTTCGGCACCTACGACTACACCGCCGCCTGCGGCATCACCGCCGCGCATCAGCACATGCTGCACCCGGCGTGCGACTTCGCGAAGAACGTCATGCAGGTGGCGCTGGCCGGCACCGGCATCTGGCTCTCGGATGGCGCCACCAACATCATGCCGGTCGGATCGCGCGAGTCGGTGCATGCGGCGTGGCGGCTCCATGCCGAACATATCCGGCACTCTCTGGTCACCGGGTTCTACCAGGGCTGGGACCTGCACCCGGCGCAACTGGTCAGCCGCTACGCCGCGGTCTTCGCATTTTTTCTCGAGGGTTTGGATGCGGCGTCAGAGCGGCTCAAGAACTTCGTACAGAAAGCCGCCCAGGCCACGCTGGTAGGCGACGTCTTCGACGACGCCGCAACCGGACAGGGCCTGCTGAATTACTTCTTGCGCGCCACCAACTGCGGCGCCATCGACGAACACGACGCGGTCGCGAGGAGCGGGCTTACGCTCGACGAGCTTCGCGGCCGCTCATTCGTGAAGATCCTGGCGGCCCGTCGAGCTGCATCTTAGCGCCGCTGAACGAACGAACCGCCGCGCAGGCCCTAGGACGCGTACCCCTCGGCTTCGTAGCCGCCGCGATAGTCTTTTTCTGTCGGACGGCGAATCTTCGACTGCGCGACGACGCGATCGCGGCGCAGCCCGATGATGTCCTTCACGCCAGTCCATCCACGATCGGCGTGCCGCTCCAGGAACGTGGCGAGTCCTGTGTTCAGTTCCTTGATCACGTTCGGACCAATTGCGTGATCGAGCATCGCGGCAGTGCAGACCTGCACCGTGCCGCAGCCAAGCAGGAAATAGTTCAGCGCATGCTCGAAAGTCGAGATGCCGCCGATACCGGAGAAGCTGCGGTCGGGGAACGCCTGCGTCAGCTGCGACATCTTGGCGAGCGAGAGCGGCAGAATCGCCGGACCGCCCAGGCCGCCGGTCGAGACCAGGCCGTCGACGTTGACCTCGAAATCGAGTGTCTCGGGGTCGATCAGCGGCAGCGACGTGAAGGTGTTCGATGACACGATCGCGTCCGCGCCACCGAGAAAGGCGCCTCGCGCCTCGACCACGATGTCGGTCGTCGACGGTGTGAGTTTGGCCCAGACCGGAATCCGGGCGACTTCCTTCACGACCTTGGTCACGATCGAGACCAGTTCCTGATCCTTGCCGACGTTGGAGCCCATGTCGGGCCGGTCCATGTGCGGGCACGACAGATTCAGTTCGAGCGCGTCGCATCCCTCGCTCTCACAGGCCTTCGCCAGCGTCTGCCAGTGCCGGAGCTCGGTGTCGTTGCCGGAGCCGGCCATGATCGACGCCACCAGCACGTGTTCCGGAAACGCCTTCTTGATCCGCCCGAGCCGCGGCACCCACCACTCGAGTGTCTTGTCGGAGATGAGCTCCCAGTTCCACGACGAGTGCAGCGCGGCTCCGGGGCGCTTCTTCATCGACAACCGCGGCGAGTCGGCGTCGGCGCGCAGGAACTTGGTCTTCGGGCCGCACACGTTGACCACCGGATGCAGGCCGATCGTCTTGGTGACCACGCCACCCCACCCGGCTTCGAAGGCGCGAACGATGTTCGACTCCGATTCGGTCGGCGGAGCCGACGACAGCAGGAACGGATTCGGACAACGCACGCCGGTAAACGTGGTCGACAGGTCGGCGGCCATGACTATCTCCTGATGGTCGCTTCGATCAACCCGAACGGCTGATCCGTGGCGACGAATACTTCGTCCGGGTTGTCGAGACCAAACGGCTTCAAATCAACGAGCAGATGGTGCCGGTTCGGCAACGTCAGCGTGGTCTCGGTCACGTCGGCGCAGGCGGCCAGCACGGCTTCGCCCATCGCATAGAGCGTGTGCTGGACCGAGCGGCTCTGATGAGCGGCGAAGGTTTCGACCAATGCGGCCCGCACGCGGTCGCGAGCGGCGAAGTCGCTGGCGCCGGTCCGATACGTCCAGGTCGCGGTCAGCGACGTCGCGAGGATGCGATCGTCGGTGTCGGGAAGCGTCGTGTAGGGATCACGCGGAAACCCCGAAAAGCCGGAGTCGGACGTCTTCAAGACGATCAGGTTGGTGACGCCGGAGGTGATGGTCGTGCCGCGCTCGTCACGCACCACGACGGCGGTCCACTGCTCACCGCCAGGCTGCACAAAGGCGTGCGGGTGCGGCCGTCCGCCGGTGGATAGCCTGGTCCATTGGCTCTCGACGGCGCTGATGCGCGCGCTCGACACCGCGGGGACGGCGACAAAATGATCCGCGAGCCGCAGCGCAAACGTCTCGACGTGGGCGATCGGATCCTGCCGTGCCAGCGCGTAGACCGTATTCTTCATCGTGTCGGTCGCCAGACACGACTCGTTGTTGCCATCGATGTAGACCGGCTCGAACGCGCCTTCGAGCTGCACGTCGAGGGTCAGGTCGACGATCTCGTGCGAATCGGGCGAGCGGCGCACCTTCACCAGACGAATGCGCGACTTGCCGTACCGATTCCAGCTCAGTTCAGGCATCGTGGTGGCGATTCCTACGCGCCGCGGTAGGTGCTGTATCCGAACGGGCTGAGCAGCAACGGGATGTGGTAATGGTCGTCCGGGTCCCGGACGTTGAACGTGATGGTCATTTCGGGAAAGAACGGCACCGTGATGCCGCGCTGTCGCTGGTAGCTGCCGATGTCGAACATCAGCCGATACGTGCCCGGCGCCACCGGGCCGGCCGGCGCCAGCGACGACAACCGGCCGCTCAGGTCGGTTTCGCCGCGGCCGACCGGCGCCCACTGGCTCGCCTGCCGGATTTCGAGGATGACGGTTACTCCGCTTGCAGGGCCGCCGCTGGCAATGTCGATTACGTGGGTCGTGATCATGGTGTCGTCACCTGCTCCGTCGCTACCAGCTTCGCCAGGCGCAGCGCGAGGATGCGCCGCTGCTCGCCTGCGGCCACTCCCAGTTCCGCGTCGGGGTCGTTCTGCATCCGCCGCTCGAGCGCCTCGAGCATCTCTCCCGCCGTCTTGCCTGTCGCGCAGATGATGAAAATGTAACCGAACCTGGATGCGTACGCGGCATTTGCTTCCGCCAACCGCCGCCGGGTACCGTCGCCCGCGTCGGCCATGCCCGCCTGCTCCCGGCCGGACCAGCCTCGAGAATCGGCGACGGCACCAATCTGTGGATGCGCGGCAAACGCTTCGAGCCAGTCGCCGGCGTCGAGCGAATCCCAGATCGCCTCGCCTCGAGCGATCATCGTTTTTAGGTCAGCAAACGGCCGCGCCTCGGTCATCAACCGTGTCCAGCGGGTTGAACCGCAGCATTGCAGAAGACTGCGCCCGGCCGCCGCGGGTTCGCACGCGTTCAGCTCCGACAGCTGCATCGCTGCCCTTCTGGTTTGAAAACGCCTGGCGTGCGGACGTCGTTCATCGAGGCCGACCGAACAGCCGCAGCCGGCCGACACCACCGTCCGGAAAAATATTCAGCCTGACATGTGTAATGTGGCCGAGCGGGAAGACCTGATCCTCGAATTCGTGGCGGGCATGCGGTTGCAACGGCAAACGCGGCAGCAGTTCTGACCACGTCACCGCCGGATCATCCAGGCCCTGCAATGTCGAGATCACGGCCGCCTGCAGGCTGCATGCGCCCGGCGCGTTGCCCTTGAAATGGCGGGTGTCCAGCTCGACCCGGCGAATCTTCCCTGCGGTGCCGAGCCGAACGATGGTCCAGTCGTGCCCGGGGCCGCGCCGGCGTCGGGTTTCCCAACCGTCGCCCATGTGGGTGGCGTCCCCCGGCATGATCAGATTGTGCTTCGAGCCGAAAAACATGTCGCTGCAGGACACGATCGCGCCGCCGTATTCGGCCGCCGCCAGGTCGACGTCACCGCGACGCCGCAGGCGGACCCAGTCCGCGACGACCTCTCCATAGACGCGAAGACGCGCGACGCCGCCGTCCGGGTAGATTCGCAGGCGCAGGTGAGTCACTGGGGTGGCGTCGGCG
>DASXGC010000271.1:0-3494 GCA_036489235.1 Vicinamibacterales bacterium | reverse complement strand
CCTGGATACCGTGCTGTTCCTGACGTGGCACGAGGCGTATCACATCGGCGCCATCGGTGCGATCCGCCGTGAGCAGGGTCGCAAGGCGCTCGCGGACCTCGTGAGGGGATCGTGACCGGCGGCATCTCGCGAGACTTGTCGGTCCAATCCGAACACACAGGGGTGAAGTGATGGCCAGAGCGACAGGCACCGAAACCAACCCGTGGGTGCTGAAGACCCCGCCGGGGACGTCGGCGTTCACGATGCACCGCGACACGATCGATGGCATCGACATGTTGATCTGTAACGTAGGCAAGACGGTGCTGCACTACGAGTACCGCTGTCTCAAGGACCTTCACGCGATGCTGAAGCGGCACGGCGATTGGATGGAGCTCGGATCTGCCGACGAACAGAAGCCGGCGAGACCGGGCACCGTCGAGGCGTGGGGGCGGTCGCCGAAGAATCCCGTGAGAGGCTGGTACGGGCAGAAGAAGGGCTTGCGCGGGAGGTTCGGCATGTACATTCCACCGCTGATGGAGGCGCTCGGTCTGGCGGAGGTTGAACATAACCCGCGGAACAATCGCATGCGCGCGATCTATTAGTCTCTTTTCGGATGGGTTCTCACGTGGGACTGACACCGGTGGTCGCGATTGTCGTCAGCGCACTATTGACAGCACTGGGCCTGTGGCACTTCACGATGGCAGCGAAACCTCTCCCGCGCGAGAGCGCGACGGTGCCATACGCAGACGGGCGTCCCCTTTTCGTACCGTCCACGGCGGCCACGGCCGCCGTGGGCGTCGGTCTCTTACTCTGCGCGCTGCTCGTCGTATCAACGGCGGGCCTCGTCTCCGTCGGTCTGTCACCAAAGGTGCTCTCGGCGCTCTGTGCTGGATTGGCGCTCGTGCTCTTGCTGCGCGCGGTCGGCGACTTTCGATACGTCGGCTTCTTCAAGTCCGTTCGAGGCAGCCGGTTCGCCACGATGGACACATGGTGCTACTCACCCGCCTGTCTCGCACTGTCGATTGGGATCGCGTACGTCGCGGCGACTGCTTAAATCACGACGGTCTCGCATTTCCGTGATTGCACAGCTCGTCCGGCATCTCGCGCGGGTCGAATGCTCGCTAATTTTGGGAGTTCGCCATGCACAGGCTGGCTCATCCGGCCAACACAAAGGAATTCGTCGCCGCCGAGCTTGCGTCTGAGATGGCGCGAGCGCAAAATGCCGTCCGCTCCCACGAGGCTCCCCAGCAAGCGTTCAGGAGGACGAATGGCGCAAGCAAAAGTCGTTTCGTTGGCGAAGTTCACGACCGCCGTGCAGTCGGCAGTGAAAGCGGCCGCGGCCAAACATCCGAAGTTCAAGCTTGAAGTGAATGCAGTGGCACTCGGGTATTTGATTCAGGGATTCCCCGTACCCGAACCGATCGCCGCCACAGTGTCGCTTACCGAGACGCGCGCGTTCGCCGACGATGTGGCCGCGCACCTCGGAGGCGGCGCCGAGGCGGCAGCGTTTTCGATCGGCAGCACCGTCCAGGGATCGGTTTTCTCGCACGGCGGTCATTTGATCCTCGGCTTCCCCGTGCCGCCCGAGGTTCTGTTCGAGCGGTAAGAGCAGCCGGCCATGTCGAAACTCTGTCCGAGCGCCCAGCCCGGCATGGACAACTGCCGGGTTCTGGGCGTCATCGATCACGACGCGCCGAAGCCCATGCTGCTGTATCTGAATCGCGAGATGGCAGCCACGCCGGACGTGCTTGCGCTTGCGGCGCCGCTGAAGCCGACCGAGGTGTTTCGGCTGGCGGCCACATGCGAAGAGCACCGCTGTCCGCACTACGACGGTACCGACTGCCAGCTTGCCACGAGAATCGTCGCGATGGTCCCGGCAGCGGTCGAGACGCTGCCGCCGTGCCTGATCCGGAAAGACTGCCGATGGTATTCGCAGGAAGGCGAAGCCGCGTGCCATCGGTGTCCGGAAATCACGACCGTGACCTACGACCTGTCGCCGCGCATGCGAGAAGTTTCAGGAGTCGAGGTCCGGACCGATCAGGAATGCTATTGAGCCGTTCGAGTTCCATTGAGAATAGTCAGACGGCAGCGGTCACCTACCGAGATCAGTCGGACGAACGCAAACCGCGGAAGAAAGCCCGTACGTCGTCGATCAGCAACTGCGGCTGTTCGAGCGCTGCGAAATGACCACCTTTAGGCATGACGGTCCATCGCGTCAGGTTGTAGCGCGCCTCGACCCACTTGCGTGGCGGCACGGAAATCTCTTTGGGAAACAGGGCGCATGCGGTCGGCACCGTCACCCTCGCCGGGTTCGGACGCGCGACGCGGTTCTCATAGTAGATGCGGGTGGACGATGAGCCTGTTCCGGTGACCCAGTAGAGCATGATGTTGGTCAGCAGGTCGTCCTTGCTGAAGCGGCTCTCGATGTTGTCGTCGCAGTCGCACCAGGCGTGGAACTTCTCGACAATCCACGCGGCGAGGCCGGCCGGCGAATCGTCCAGCGAGAAGCCGAGTGTCTGCGGCTTGGTCCCCTGAATCTGCTGATAGGCGCGTTCGTTCACCATGTAGCTTTCGCGCGCTTGATAGAGCTGCGCCTCTTCGGCGGGCACCCCGTCCATCGGCGCGCCTCCTGGCGGCGGACCTGCGAGGCAGAAATTCAGGTGCAGGCCGGCGACATGCGGCGCATCGTCGATCGCCACCAGACGACTGATGATGCCGCCCCAATCTCCACCTTGAAGCCCGTACCGCGTGTATCCGAGTCTCGCCATCAGCGTGGCGATGATGTGTCCCATCCTCTCCGGACTGTATCCCGGCGTCGTCGGCTTGCTCGAGAAGCCGAAGCCCGGGAGTGAAATCGCCACGACGTCGAAGGCGTCCTCGGCGTGTCCACCGTGAGTGACCGGATCCGTGAGCGGGCCGATCACTTTCGTGAATTCGTAGACCGACCCTGGCCACCCGTGCGTGAGCGCAAGCGGGAAGGCGCCCGGCACCTTCGACCGTTGATGAATGAAGTGGACGTCGATGCCGTCGATCGTGGTCTTGAACTGCGGCAGCTGATTGAGTTTTCGCTCGGCCGCTCGCCAGTCGTAAACGTCGCGCCAGTAGGCGACGAGCGATTTCAAATAGGCAAGGTCGGTCCCGTAGGTCCAGCCAGTGCCCGCAAGTTCCTCCGGAAAACGCGTCTGGCGCAAGCGCGATTTCAGGTCCCGGAGTGTCTGGTCCGACACATGGATGGTGAACGGGGCAATCGCCTCAGGCTGAGGGGCCGCACTCATGAGTGCCCCGACACCCAGCGTCGCCAGCAGCAGGAGTGTTCGCGTCATTGAAACAGCCTGTACACGATGTCGGTCCCCTGCTTCTTGATCACCGATTCATTTCTTCGCGGCTTCCCTCTCCCTGAAGCGAGCGCCGCGGAGGACGCCCTCCATGCCGTAATTGGCCTCGTGGCAGGCGTACTCGAACAGGAGACCGTCGATGGCTCGTAGCGGCATCACCGCCGTCCAGGGTTTCGTGTA